>JAKQLJ010000026.1 GCA_029567195.1 bacterium
TACCGCAAAAAGACTTTTCAGTGTTCCGGAAAGAGCATTTTCCGCCAGAACCAGAGCGATGAATGCCGGCTCAACTGCTGATAAGGTTCAGGCGGAAAATGCTCTTTCCGGAACACTGAAAAGTCTTTTTGCGGTAGCGGAAAATTATCCTGAGCTTAAGGCCAATCAAAACTTTTTGGAATTGCAAAGGGAATTGACTGATACGGAAGATAAAATTATGTCAGCCAGACGCTTCTATAATGCTAATGTTCGCGACTTCAATACCAAAATTGAAGTTTTCCCAACTAACATTTTTGCCGGTATGCTCAATTTTACCAAACGTGAATTTTTTGAAGCAGCCGAAGGGGAAAAGGAAAATGTAAAAGTTCAGTTTTAATTATATAGTCCCGTCATTCTGAGTTATGATCGTGAAATCATAACGAAGAATCTACTTTAAGTTACTTCAGGCTTTGTTTATAGTAGTTAAACTAGAAATAACTACCAATAGATCCTTCCGTCGGTTTTTTGACCGACGTTCAGGATGACGACTTTTTAATTATGTCTACCCTATACACTCAATCAGACAAAAATACCCGCCTTACCTGGCTATATATAACTGGTTTTTTAGTGTTTGTGATTTTGGTCGGATATGTTTTTGCCGGAGCAATGAATAACAGCGCCATCCTTTATGGCGCCGTTATATTTTCTGTTGTTATGAGTTTCGGTTCCTACTGGTGGAGTGATAAAATTGTCTTGGCAATGAGCGGAGCTAAGGAAATAAGCCATGAAAATGGGCGGGAAGTTTATCATCTGGTGGAAAATTTATGCATTACGGCCGGACTGCCTGTTCCCAAAATTTATATTATCGAAGATACGGCTCTCAACGCTTTTGCTACCGGTCGTGATCCAAAACACGGAGTTATCTGCCTGACGACCGGAATAATTTCCAAACTGGAAAAATCAGAGCTGGAAGGCGTGATTGCCCATGAATTGTCGCATATAGGAAACAGGGACATTCTGCTTTCCACCGTTATTGTTGTTTTGGTCGGTTTTATTACGCTTATGGCAGATTGGTTTCGCCACTGGGCGTGGTTTGGTGGAAAATCAAGAGACAGCGAAGGCGGAGGGCAGATGAGGCTGATTTTGATAGTAGCGGCCCTTGTGCTGTCTATTCTGGCTCCTTTCGCCGCTATGCTAATGCAACTGGCCATTTCCAGAAAGCGGGAGTTTTTGGCGGATGCTGACGGAGCTCTTCTCACCAGATACCCGGAAGGGTTAGCCCGGGCGCTTGAAAAAATATCTAATGATACGGAACCACTGGAAGCGGCCAATCGGGCGACAGCCCATCTCTATATCGCCAATCCGTTTAAAGGCAAAAAAATTTCTAAATTTTTTATGACCCATCCGCCAATCGAGGAAAGAATAAAAGCTTTGCAGGATATGATTGTTTGATTAATTTCCAATTTTAATTGATGACTCAAATAGGACCCAAAAACACGGAAAAATATTTTTGGACTGAACACGTAAAGTTCAAAATGAAATATTATGGCCTTAGTCCCCAGAAAGTTCTGGGGATTATTTCTAAACCCAAAAGAAAAGAAGAAGGAATTGTGGAAAAAACCATTGCCGTTATGAAACCGGTTTCTTCCAAGAAAGTGGATGGAAAAGAAATATGGAAACAGGAAATTTGGGCCATGTATCAAAGAAAAATTAAAGGCAAAGGCAAAGTTAAAAATTTTGGAAAGGGACAGATTAAAATTATTAGTGCCTGGCGATATCCGGGAGTAAGTCCCCAAAAAAATCCTATTCCGGAAAATATTTTGGAAGACATTTTGAATATAAAAGACTAATTTGTGTTAACGGTGATATATGTTACTATAGAAATAGTAAATATAAAGATTAAAAATAGAAAGGAAGGTGACTTATGGAAGAACAAAATCAAAATCCAAATCCGGCACCGGTAGCTCCGCAAGGAAACAGTTCGGATGCGGAAAAAAACAAGGGAATGGCTATTTTAGCTTACATTATCTTTTTTATTCCGTTACTTGCCGCTAAAGATTCCAAATTTGCCATGTATCATGCCAATCAGGGGTTAGTATTATTTCTAGCTTCTATTATTATCTGGATCGTGAGTGGTATCATCCCATTTATTGGCTGGTTTATTATCGGTCCGTTGGGTTCTCTGGCTATTATCATTCTGGCTATTATAGGTATCATCAATGCCGCTAAGGGAGAAATGAAACCTTTGCCGCTTATTGGCGGATTTACCATTTTGAAATAAATCCCTTTTTGTTATCAGTTAGAAACAGGCAACTTCTTAGGTTGCCTGTTTTGATTTAATGTGAGAATATATAGTTATAAAATTTATAATTTAACCAATAAATTAGAGAAAAAATAAAACGTTATGGAAATGAAGAAAAGAACTAAAATTGTGGCGACAATCGGTCCCGCTTCCAATTCGGAACGGGTGCTCAAAAAAATGATAGAAAGCGGAATGAACGTGGCGAGGATTAACTTTTCCCATGGCAGTTATGAATCCAATGAAAAATTGATAAACAATATTAGAAAAATAGCCAAGAAAAAAGGAATTTCCGTGGGCATAATGGCTGATCTTCAGGGGCCCAGGATAAGGATTGCTCTGGAAAATGATTTGCCGGTAAAAGTCGGAGAATATGTTAATGTCAGCGATACTTCTTCCCCAAAAGACAATGGCGGAAAATCAATAAAGCTTGATTGGAAAGGAATTATAAAAAATATAGCGGTCGGCAATGAAATACTCATTGAAGACGGGCTGATCAAAATAAAAGTTACGGAAAAAAAGAAAAATTTTTTAATTACCAAAGTGATTGACGGGGGAACGATAAAAAATCATAAGGGAGTGAATGTTCCGGATGCCAGATTGGCTGTTGGAGCGGTAACCAAAAAAGATGAAGAAGATCTAAAATTCGCTCTTGATCGTGATGTTGATTTTGTTGCCCTTTCCTTTGTTAGCAATGGAAAAGAAATAACAAAGGTAAAAAATAAAATTAAGAGAATTTTAGGCCGAAACCATAATTTGCCACAGATAATTTCCAAAATAGAAAGAAAAGAAGCGATCAAAAACATCGACGAAATAATTGTTGCTTCCGACGCCATTATGGTAGCCAGGGGCGATCTGGGAATTGAAATAGAGGAAAGCAAGGTGGTAATTTTTCAAAAAGATCTGGTGGCCAGAAGCCTAAAAGCCGGAAAACCGGTGATTGTCGCGACGCAGATGCTGAACAGTATGATTGAAAATCCTCGACCAACGAGGGCAGAAGTGAGTGATGTTTCCAACGCCGTCATCGATCATGCCGATGCCGTAATGCTTAGCGGTGAAACGGCTAATGGAAAATATCCGGTAGAATCGGTAAAAACCATGACGGAGATAATTCAGAGGACGGAAGAATCTCCTTTTGATGATTTGGAACACGGATTTCTTTCGGATAATAAAGCTTCTGTTTCGGCAGCCATCGCCCACAGTGCCCATGAGCTTTCAAAAGACAGCGGAGCCAAGGCTATTGTCGTGGCCAGCATCAGCGGTTCGGCGGCCAGGATGCTGTCTCGGCATCGTCCCAAACAGCCGATTTTTGTGATGACCAACAATGAAAAAACCCACAGCCAGGTTTCTCTTCTGTGGGGAACGGAAAGTTTTGTGCTGTCTGATTGTCATAATCTGGAAGAATTGATTACAAAATCAATGAATGCCCTGCTTAAAAACAAAGTGCTGAATAAAAAAGATAAGGTGGTGATTGTAGCCGGTCGTCCGGGAGCTAAGCGGGAACATATGAGTTTTGTGAAAGTGGAGGAATTAAAATAATTTTTCCTTAGTCTTTGCATAAAAATATTAAAATAAAAAACAAAAAGTATGCCAGTTAAAAAAATATCCGCCAATGGCGGAAAAGGCAAGAAACTAGTTCTTTGGTTTTCTGAAATGGGCATTGGAGATGTTGAATTCGGCGGAGGAAAAAATGCCTCGCTTGGAGAAATGTATTCCAAGCTCCGACCCAAAGGAATAAATATTCCTAATGGTTTTGCCGTTACTTCTTATGCTTTCCGGTATTTTATTTCCAAAAATAAACTGGACGGGAAAATCAGGGAGATTATCAAAGGTCTGGACACTTCCAATATGGTCAATCTTTCCCAGAGGGGATATCGGGTTCGCCAAGCCATCTTGGCTGCGGAATTTCCAGGCGATCTCAGAAACGAAATCATCACTGCTTACGCTAAATTAACCAAAGAATATTCCAGATATAAACACTTTAAAGTTACTTGGGATAAAGACGATCATACCAATCATTTTGCCGGTGGAGTGGATGTGGCAGTGCGTTCCAGTGCAACCGCTGAAGATTTGGCGGATGCTTCATTTGCCGGCCAGCAGGAATCCTATCTTAATGTCAGCGGCGAATATCAGATTTTGGAATCGGTCAAAAAATGCTTCGCTTCCCTTTTCACCGACCGGGCCATTTCCTATCGGGTGGACCGGGGCTTTGATCATTTTTCTATCGCTCTTTCAGTGGGAGTGCAAAAGATGATTCGTTCCGACGAGGCATCAAGCGGAGTTATGTTTACCATTGATACGGAATCAGGATTTAAAGACGCCGTTGTTATCAACGGTTCCTGGGGACTGGGAGAAAATATCGTAAAAGGCAAGGTAACTCCGGATGAATTTATCATTCACAAGCCGACTCTTGGAAAGGGGTTTAAGCCGATTGTCGGAAAAAAATTGGGGTCAAAGGAAAATAAATTAATTTATTCTGTCGGCGGAAACACCACCACTCAAAATGTAGCGGTGCCGGAAGAGGACAGGAGAAAATTTTGTCTAAGCGAAAAAGAAGTGTTGAAACTGGCTCAATGGGCGGTAAAGATTGAAGAGCATTATCAGAAAGCGATGGATATCGAATGGGCAAAAGACGGAAGAACAAACGAACTTTTTATCGTCCAAGCCAGACCGGAAACAGTGGAATCGCAGAAGGATAAAAAAGTTTTGGAAGAATATATTATTGATCAGAAAGGCAAAGTGCTTACCACTGGTTCGGCGGTAGGCAACAAAATCGGTCAGGGCCCGGCTAATGTTATAAAAGATGTGGCGAAAATCGCCCAATTTAAAAAAGGGGAAGTGCTGGTCACGGAAATGACCGATCCGGATTGGGAGCCTATTATGAAAATAGCTTCAGCCATTGTTACCAACAGCGGCGGCAGGACCTCTCACGCCGCCATCGTCAGTCGGGAACTGGGCATTCCCTGCATTGTCGGAACGAGCAATGCCACTCATGCTATAAAAGATAGAAAACAGATAACGATAAGTTGCGCGGAGGGAGAGGAAGGAAAAATTTATGAAGGGCTGCTGAAATTTCATATTAAAAAAACCGATCTCAAGAGTGTTCGGGAAACCAAGACAAAAATAATGATGAATGTCGGCAATCCGGAACAGGCCTTTGAACTTTCTTTCATTCCCAATAGCGGAGTGGGTTTGGCCCGGGAAGAATTCATCATCACTGAATACATAAAAATTCACCCGATGGCTCTAAGGAATTTTGAGAAAGTAAAAGACAAAGAAGAGAAGAAAAAAATCGAGGAATTAACCCATGGTTATAAAAACAAGGAAGAATTCTTTGTTGATAAGCTGGCGGAAGGAATCGGCAGAATTGCGGCGGCTTTTTATCCCAAAGATGTCATTGTCAGAATGTCGGATTTTAAAACCAACGAATACGCGACATTGATTGGCGGAAAATATTTTGAACCGCACGAAGAGAACCCTATGATTGGCTGGCGGGGAGCCTCCAGATATTATGATCCGGAATATGTTGATGGCTTCGCTTTGGAATGCCAGGCTTTCAAAAAAGTGCGGGATGTGATGGGAATGAAAAACGTAAAAATTATGATTCCTTTCTGCCGAACAGTCGCGGAAGGCAAAAAGGTTTTGGCGAGGATGGAAATGTATGGTCTCCGGCGCGGAGTAAATGATCTGGAAGTTTATGTTATGTGTGAAATTCCTTCCAATGTTATCTTGGCTCATGATTTTGCAGAAATTTTTGACGGATTTTCCATTGGCTCTAATGATCTTACGCAGTTAATTTTGGGAGTTGATCGGGATAGCGCTAAAGTGGCTCACATTTATGATGAAAGAAATGAGGCAGTGAAAGAGTTAATCCGTCAGGTAATTCAAAAAGCGCATAAGGCACATCGAAAAGTGGGCATTTGCGGGCAAGCGCCGTCTGATTTTCTCGATTTTGCCAAATTTCTGGTGGAAGAAGGCATTGATTCCATTTCTCTGAACCCGGATACGGTTATAAAAACAACGCTGGAAATTTCTAGAATAGAAAGGTAATTCGGTTGATAAATTTAAAAATACTTGTTACAGTATAGGCGATCCTGGCTTTCTCCGGGGTCGCTTTAAATAGTGGAGGCGTCGCATAGTGGACTAGTGCACCACCTTGGAAAGGTGGCATATCTTAACGGGTATCGTGAGTTCGAATCTCACCGCCTCCGCCAAATTTTACATTCAGCGAAATTGAAAGATGTTGCCTCGGCGCAAAGTTTATCCGCCGAATTGGAGGACGCCTCGGTTGGAAGATTGGTCAGGATTTTTCAAGCGTTTTTTTGAAATCCAATGTTAGTGTCTAAAGAAATAGGGGAAGTACAAAAAAAGAAGAGTTGAAAGGAAATATCAAAAAGCTAAAAATATAAGTTTTTTGCAATATTTTGCGCTATCAGGCGTATTATAGTAGGATGAATTTAATATGAATTCAGATCTTGAGGAGATAAAATCCAGGCTTAATATTGTTGATGTTTTGGGCGAATACATTCGCCTTGAGAAGGCAGGGAGCAATTATCGGGCTCTCTGTCCTTTTCATAATGAAAAAAGCCCGTCCTTTATGGTTAGTGAAGAAAAGCAGATCTGGCATTGCTTTGGCTGCCAGAAAGGCGGGGATATTTTCGGTTTCGTAATGGAAATAGAAGGATTGGAGTTTCGGGAAGCTTTGAAAATGCTTGCTGAAAAAGCCGGAGTAAAACTGGCTGGTTTTGATCCGAAAAAGGCGGAAGTGAAAAATAGGACGCTGGAAATTTTGGAACTGGCCACCAAATGGTATGAACACCAACTTTGGGAGGGGCCGGGGAAGGTAAAAATTTTGGATTATCTTCATAAGCGGGGACTAAAAGACGAAACTATCAGGGAATTTCGTCTGGGTTATGCTCCCAAGGGTTGGAGAAATATCCTCCAATTTTTGGAGAAAAGAGGGTATAAAATAGACGAGATAAAGAAGACAGGATTATTGGTAGAAAAAAACAGTAATTCGGATAAAGACATAAATTGCTACGATAGGTTTCGTGAAAGAATCATGTTTCCCATCGCTGATTATTCCGGAAAAGTTTTAGGTTATAGCGCCAGAGTTGCTCCAGGCGGAGATGAGACACAAGCCAAATATGTGAATACTCCGGAAACGGAAGTATATCACAAAAGCCGGGTTCTTTACGGGGCGGATAAGGCCAAGAGCGAAATAAAGCAAAAGGATTTTGTTCTTCTAGTTGAAGGCAATATGGATGTGGTGGCAGCCAGCCAGGCGGGAATAAAAAATGTGGTAGCCGTTTCCGGAACAGCTCTTACCTCCGAACAGATTGCCATCATCAAAAGATACACGCCAAAAGTAAAAATGTTTTTTGATATGGATAGCGCCGGTTATGAAGCAACTAAAAAGAGCATAAAGTTATGTTTGAACAACGATATGAACGTGGAAGTGGTCAGCATAAAAGATGGAAAAGACGCGGCCGATATAGCTCGGGAAAATCCGGAAGAATTGAAAAGAGCGGTAGAAACTTCCAAAAATGCCGTCCAATATATATTGGAGGATAGCTTGAAAAGATTTGATAAAAATAAAGTGGAAGATAAAAGAAAAATATCGGATCTGCTGGTGGATATATTAGAAAGTATCTCCGGTTCCATCGAAAAAAGTCATTGGATAAAAAAAATTGCCCAGAATTTGGAAATTTCAGAAGTCGCATTGACGGATAGTTTGAAAAAGGCTAATCTTAAAAATAGGAATAATACAACTTCAAATAAAATCGGGGAAGATGTCAATCCCTTGCCAAGGAAAAAGATAGAAATTATGTTGGATGAAATGATCGGCCTCGCTTTTGTACAAGCGGATATTTGGAAGAAAGTGGCAGAAAAAGGAGCCTTGGAGCCCTTTTTCAAAAAGGATGGTCTTTTAAATACAATGATAGAAAGGGGAAAAGAATGCCATTTTAGCTTGGAAAAATTTTCTGCCATTTTGAAAAAAGAGGAAAAAGAACGGGCGGAAAGTCTGTATTTTAAGAAAAAATTTCGCTTGGGGCTGAACAATGAATTGGAAGAAGTGGAAATACTAAATCCCGAAAGGGAATTTCAAAATATTTATCAAGAGATTAAAAAGGAAATAAAAAAAGAAAAGCTGGAAAAAATCGCCGGCGATCTTGAGGTTGCTGAATCAAAAGGAGACAAGGAGGCAGTAAAATTTCTTCAGATGGAATTTAAGAATATTTTAGAGGAAATAAGTATTTAGACTAAAGTCGCTGACAAGAATAACTTGTTAGTGCCGTTTATTATTATCTTAATTATGGCCAAGAAAAAAAAGAAGAAAAAATCTTCTCCGAAAAAAAGCGCTAAAAAAAGGAAGGCAAAAAAGAAGGCGATAAAGAAATCTGGAAAAAAAGCCGTCAAAAAAGTGAAGATAAAAAAAGCCGCAAAAAAGCCAAAAAAGAAAGAGAAGAAAAAGATTAAAAAATCCAAAGCCAAGCCGGCAAAAAACCAGATTCAGGAAAAAGGGGAAAGGGACAATTTGGAAGATCTGCTTTATCGTGGAAAACAAAGGGGTTTTGTGACGGAAGATGAAATTCTTCATGCCATTCCTGATGCCGAAAAAGACATTGAAAAACTGGAGGAGCTATATGAAAAATTGGAGAACACCAATATCCGGGTTTTGAGTTCCGATGAAATGATCAAGATGGAAACGGACAAGATTTCCGAAGATATGGAAAAGGAAAAAAATTCCGGAAAGCGTTCCAAAAAAAATCCGGCAGAAATCAGGGTTCCGGAAGATGCCTCTTCTGATTTGGTGCAGATGTATCTAAGAGAAATCGGCCGGGTGTCTTTGCTTACCACTGAAGAAGAAATATCACTGGCCAAAAGGATAGAAAAATGCGATTTGGCAGCCAAACAAAAACTGACAGAAGCTAATTTAAGACTGGTAGTGAGCATAGCCAAGAAATATGTCGGGAGATCGCACAATCTTTCTCTTTTGGATTTAATCCAAGAGGGGAACATCGGGCTTTTTAGGGCGGTGGAAAAATTTGATTACCGGAAGGGCTATAAATTCTCCACTTATGCCACTTGGTGGATCAGACAAGCTGTCACTCGAGCGCTGGCCGATCAGTCGAGAACTATCCGTATTCCGGTTCATATGGTAGAGACTATTAACAAATACACCCAAATAACCAGAAGGTTGGTGCAGGATTTGGGGAGAGAGCCTTTGCCGGAAGAAATTGCCGTGGAAATGGGAATAGAAGTGGATAAAATCAGGCATATCCAGAAAATTTCACAAGAAACCGTATCTTTGGAAACTTCGGTTGGTGATTCAGACGATGAATCGGTTTTAGGAGATTTTATCGAAGACACGGAAACGGTTATGCCCAATCAAATTGCTTCGCGCAAAATGCTCAAAGAACATATCAATGAAATTTTAAGCGATCTTACTCCCCGGGAACAAAAAATTCTAAAAATTCGCTTTGGTCTGGAAGACGGTGTTACTCATACTTTAGAAGAAGTGGGCCAGGAATTCGGGGTAACAAGAGAAAGAATCCGACAAATTGAAGCCAAGGCCCTGGAAAAGATCAGGGATCACCAAACCATCAAAAAACTCAAGGATTATTAATTTTTCTCGTTTTTTTGGTGCATTATTGACAAAAATTTTTTAAACTGCTAAATTGATAGGGCAGTATAAAAATATGGCTAATTCTAGAAACCAAAACCTATACAGCTTTTATTACTTTTTCTTCTGGTTTTTTAACCAGGCCGGTTTTGGTTTCGAGAAAATTAAAGCATAACGCTTAAAAACAATTTCCGAAAAACCAAAGCTGGCCTCAAAGGCCGGTTTTTTAGTTCTTTAAAAAATCAAAAATAACAAGGAGGAAGAAAAGTGAGTTCAAACATTTTTCGGCTTATCAATTTTGTCGGAGGGGGAAATTTGGCAAAAGCCAAAGCAATTTATGAAAAAACCGATCCGGGAGATGAAAAGGACATTATGAGAGCGGCTCTTTCCACAGCTTTTTATAATGTTCGCCTTGACCAAGAAACAAAGAATTGGATTTCTGGTTTAATCGAAATTGGTGGGTAATTAGTATTGTTGGAAAAAATGAATCAGAAAAGAAGGAGACTATTTTATGAATAAATCTATCAACCTTGAACTTGACGTCAAAAATGGCATGACTGGCAGAGGTTATGAGGAACATTTCATGCAGGATGTCGGTCGGAAATTTCCGGGAAGAAATGTTATTGTTACTTTTATGTCTCCCGGAAGGATAAGAATGGCAATTCCTCTTGAAAGCGGCGATAACATTGCTGATTTGAGGGGAAAGGCTGGCAAACTTCCAAATGTTTCCAGAACTTGCTGGTTGTAATCTGAAGGGAGGCGGTATGTTCGTAAATAGAAAAAAAGAAAAAAATCCTGAAGTTGACTTTTATGGCTCTCGCCATCTCGATCCTAAACTTGAATGGCCGCCTTCGGGACATTCCATCCCCCAACTTCGCAGATATAAGGACACTACCCGAAAGCCAAAAAGGAGTCTTGTAATAAAAGATTCCGACACTATTATCTCTGAACCTTAAAGATGATAGAAAAGAGGACAGATGCAAATTTGCACCTGTCCTCTTTAAATTGCAAATTTTTTATTTTAAAGAAGTAGCCAAAAAAAGCCGGTAAAGGGTCCGCATTCCCACATTAGCGTTCCAATCTGCCTGCCAGGTTTTCTTGTTTTTTGAAGCCGGAGCGACCTCGGAAAGATCGAAACCAATGATTTTTCGGCCGCTCTTTTTTATTTGTTTTATCAGGTAAAAAGCTTCTTCAAATTCCAGTCCGCCGGGAACAGGAGTGCCGGTATGGGGGCAAAGTTTGGGATCTAGTCCGTCGATATCAAAACTGACATAAACATTCGAAGGCAAATTTTTTATTATTTTCCAGCTTATTTTATGCCAGTCAACGCCCTTAAATTTTTCTTCTTTCAAATAACGATCAGAAAAAACAAGGTGCCTAGTTGAATTTTTTTTGGTAAAATTTATTTCTTCTTCGCAAAAATCCCGAACACCCAAATGAATGAATTTTTTAATTTCCGGAAAAAGAGAAGCGTTTCTCATAACGGAAGCGTGAGAATAGGCGAATCCTTCATAAGCCTTTCTCAGGTCTAAATGGGCATCGATATGCAAAATACCGAAAGAGTCGTATGTTTTAGACAGAGCCGACAAAAGTCCAAGCGGTGCGCTATGGTCTCCGCCCAAAACAGCCGCTATTTTTTTGTCTTTAATTATTTTTAAAGATTCTTTTTCAATTTTTTTGTTCAATTCTTCGCTTTTCTGGTTTATTTCTTCAAAGTTTTTTTTAATTTTCGAATTATCGGAAAAATTATCGTTTTTTTCCAAATAATTTATGCAAACATCGGCCTGTTTTTTTAGTTTACTGTTCAGCTTTTTTATTTCCAGAGAAACAGGTTTCATAAAAATTCCTTTTTTCCACTTTTCGGGAAAATCGGCATCATAAAAATCAAGCTGAATAGAGGCTTCCATGATAGCTTCCGGGCCATTGGCTGTTCCGGAGCCAAAAGAAGCGGTTACTTCCCAAGGGACGGGAAGAATGATTACTTCCGATTCTTCATAGGAAAAAGGCAAACCAAAAATATTTCCATTAGGCTGGCCGATACCGTTTATATCAAAACTGGTCGATTTATTTTTTGATTGGTTGCCTTTTTTCATATCTTCGATAGTAAACAAAAAACAAAGCTTTGGCAAGCTTTGTTTTGTTTTTTATAAAATATTTTTTCTATTGTTTTTTATTATTAAAATTATTTAAATTTTTTGCCAAATATACTTTTTGTCATACTGACAAATTGGCGCCAATACATCAGGATATGGATAATGATGAGAATTATTAGCAGAACGCCCGTAACAGTGTGCATTTTTCGGTTAAAATTCACAGTGTAAAAAAGATTGACGGCGAAAACAATCAACAAGCAAATATCTACTATGTAATTTAATCTTATTTTTTTATTCATATCTTAAAGCTTCAATCGGACTTAAATTAGCAGCTCTGCGGGCGGGATAAAATCCGAAAATAATGCCCACGCTCGCGGATACTCCAAAAGCCAGAAGAACCGCAGAAAGAGAAATGCTTGTTGTTATAGTGCTTACAAAATGAGTGATAGTAATGGAAGCAATCCAACCGAGGATTACGCCGATAATTCCGCCAAGAAGAGTCAATAGCACCGCTTCAGAGAGAAACTGCAAATTAATGTTGACTTTCTTTATTCCTACTGCTTTTCTAAGACCGATCTCTCTGGTTCTTTCAGTTACGGTGGTGAGCATCATATTCATAATGCCGATACCACCGACCAGAAGCGATATTCCGGCAATTGAGGAAAGAAGAATGGTAAAAGTGCTGGTAATGCTGGAGGCAGTGGAGAGAATATCATTTTGATTCATCAGGCTGAAATCTGCCTTATCCAAATCGGAAATCTTATGGCGCTTGAGAAGCAG
>JAKQLJ010000001.1 GCA_029567195.1 bacterium
TGCCCCTCGACAAGCTCGGGATACTTCGACTCTGTTGGTTATCGAAGTTACTCATACTTTTTCTTATTGTGTTTACACTGAGCGAGTCCCGATTTATCGGGACGAGTCGAAGTGTGGACTGTGCCGGACTCGAACCGGCCACCTCCTGTGTGCAAAACAGGCGCTCTACCAGATGAGCTAACAGCCCGCAAAAACCATAAAATATAAAATCCTGAACTATTCAATGCAAGCCGGTCGGGACCCCGACTTTACGTCGGGGCTAACAGCCCGTAAAAAATAACACTAAAAACCATTATACCAGAAAGGATAAAAATGTCCATAGAAACAGTGAAAGTAAACCAATGCTATTTCAAGGCTTTTACCACTTCCTTAAATTTGTCTCCCCGATCAAATTCATTATTAAAAAGTCCGAAACTGGCCGCACCTGGGGAAAGAAGAACAATGTCTCCGCTTTCTGCATCGCCCTTAGCCATCTCCACCGCCTTCTCTAAAGAATCAGCAGTTGCAAACTCTTTATTTTTTTCTTCTTCCGGAAGGTTTTTTTTAATTTCAGAAATAATCTTATCCGTCCCCTGTCCCTTTAAAAATATTACCCCTTTGGTTTTTTCCAAAATAACCTTGGCCAAATCCTTCATATCAAGATTTTTGTCTGATCCTCCGCCGATAAGGATTACTGGCTCAGAAAAAGAAGAAATTCCGCTAATAGCCGACTCCGGCGTAGTAGCCGTTGTATCATTATAATATTTGACGCCATTAAGCTCTCTGACAAATTCTAGTCTGTGTGCTATTCCTTTAAATTGGGAAACAGCTTTTTTGATATCTTCCAAGCCAATTCCCGCTGCTTGAGAAGCTCCCATTGCCAGAAGAACATTGGAAACATTATGATCTCCTTTTATTTTTATTTCTTTTTCTTCCATTATTTTATTTTCATCATTTCCATCATTCAGATAAATCATTCCGTCACTTGCATAACTCCCTTTTCCTTTATCAATTTTTTGCCGTGAAATTTTTATGACCTGAGATTTTATATCACTTTCCCAAGTTTTTATCACCTCATCATCAAAATTAATAACGCAAACATCTCCGTTCTTTTGATTTTTGAAAATCAGCTTTTTATCCGCAACATATTCCTCCATAGTTTTATAATAATTCAGATGATC
>JAKQLJ010000011.1 GCA_029567195.1 bacterium
AATGGAAAATTTACTGATCTATCCTAATCCTATTTCCAAAGATGGTTATATAACCTTTATGCTTTCCTCGGATGCCGAAGTAAATATCGGAATATACACTATTCGCGGTAAACGCATTACCAATCTTAAGATCTATGGCAAACAGGGATTTAATAAGGTCTATTTTAATGGTCGTGACGATAAAGGTGATGCTTTAGCCAATAACACCTATTTTGTAAAAGTTCAAGCTCGTTCCTACAGCGGAAAGAAAGTGGAAAAAACCGAAAAAATGGTAATCTTTAAATAGGTATAATAAAAATGTTAATTTACAACACCCAAACCCGTAAAAAAGAAGAATTCCAACCCATAACTCCAGGAAAAGCAAGCATTTATGCCTGTGGTCCTACCGTCTATAATTACTTTCATATTGGTAATGCGCGGGCTTTTATTTTTTTTGATGTGGTTCGTCGCTATTTTGAATATCGGGGTTATGAAGTTACTTATGTCCAAAATATAACCGATATAGACGATAAAATTATAGCTCAGGCAAATGAAGAAAATATCAGTTTTACTTTAGTTGCTGAAAAATATACCCGTGCTTTTCTGGAAGATACTGCTGCCTTGGGAATTAAACCGCCAACTTTTCAACCCAGAGCTACGGAAGTAATAGATGAAATTATTGCTTTTATTGCAGATTTAGAGAAGAAGGGTTATGCTTATGAAATAGAAGGTGATGTTTATTTCGCTACAGAAAATTTGCCTTCCTACGGCTGTCTTTCGGGTAAAAAAACGGAAGAACAGCTGCCAGGAGCAAGAGTTTTAGAAAATTATAATAAACGCCATCCTGCAGATTTCACTCTGTGGAAAAAAAGTAAGCCCGGAGAACCGGTTTGGAAAAGTCCCTGGGGTAAGGGACGTCCCGGTTGGCATACAGAATGTGTAGTTATGAGCCAAAAATATCTGGGAGAGACCTTTGACATTCATTGCGGTGGAATAGACCTTATTTTTCCCCATCACGAAAACGAACTGGCTCAGGCAATTGCCTATAGCGGAAAGCCCTTAGCCCATTATTGGATGCATAACGGTTTTCTAAATGTGGACGGAGAGAAAATGAGCAAGAGCTTAAAAAACTTTTTTACAGTGCGTGATATTTTAGCAGAATACGATGCTGAAACCATCAGATTTTTCTTTCTTTCCAAACATTATCGCAGTCCCATTGATTTTAGCCGGGAATTGATGGAAGAAGCACAGCACGCTGTTGCCAATTTTTATAGTTCACTTGCCGCAATAAATTATCCGGAAAATGCGGGAAACAGGCGTCCCACTGTTTGCGGACTAACGGAAGAACTGGATAAATTGGAGCAGAAATTTATTTTGGCTATGGACGATGATTTTAATACTGCTAAAGCCATTTCTCTTTTATTTGAACTGAATCGGAAGGTGAAAAATGCTTCTGCAACTATGGCAGACCGAATTTCCGCTGCCGTAAAAATGGTAGAATTAGGTTCTGTTTTAGGTTTTTTTCAAAACCTGGAACTAAAATTGAGCAAGATGTTACCGGATTTGTCTAAAGACCTTATTTCTCTTATATTATCTTATCGTATGGAAGCAAGAAATAAAAAAGATTGGGCTCTTGCAGATAAAATCAGG
>JAKQLJ010000032.1 GCA_029567195.1 bacterium
GTTCATAAAATAAGTGGGAGTGGCAACGGCGGTTACTTTTTGTCCGGGGACGGGATTGCCGGGATTAAAAGAAACAGAAACTTGCGGCTGTTGTTTTTTTCTTCTGGTAACATTCATGCTTTTTATGAAATATTTGAGTTCACTTTCGTCAATCCCCAATTCATCGATTATTTTATTCATAGCGTCTGAAGCCGCATCTTCCGCCGCTCCTTTGCTTATATCATCGATGAGAATGGCGTGGGTTGTCGGAGTAACCAAAAAACTGGCGGCGAAAAGTATCAGAAAAAAACCATATAATAGACCTCTTTTATTTTTCATTGGTTTAAATTATATATTATGTAAGAATCAAAAATAATGGAAAAAATTATGGCATATAGATAGGCGTAAACAAAAGACCGGCTTTTATAAGCAATCAATCCGCCGCCGAGAGACATCAATATCGTGATCAGTGAATTAAAAGAAGCGGTTCCTGATAAAATAAGACTCAAAACAAGGACGAATGATTGAATAAATACGGCCCAGAAGAACAACTTTTCCTTCAAAATGAAAAGAATAAATCCGCGATAGAAAAAATCCTGGATAAAAAGGAAAAAATTAACAAACAATAATTCATAAAGAAGAAAAAACAGGAAATTGCCGGTTGCATAATCCGGAAGCAAATAGCTGTTTTTTAGGGTTGTGAATTTTATGAGCAGAAATGATATAAAAAAGGAAAAAAACAAAACAGAAGCTCCCCAAACAATTCCCTCTTTCCCGTTTTTTAAATTTAATCCGAAATCCCCAACTTCTTTTTTTAGAATAATTTTTATGTACAAAGCCGGAATTATTACTAAAAAAAACAAATTTTTGGTGATAATTTGAACAAATCCATGGGCGGGGAAAACAAAAGAAAAAAACAAGCAGGCAAAAGCTACCAGAAGGCTCACTGAAATTTCCTTATTGGCTAAAAAAAAGTTTTTTTTGGTTGATATCATAAATTTATATTTTTATTCTTCTTCAATAGCCGGCAATTGTTTTTGATATTCCCTCATTCTTTCATTTTGTTTTCTGGAAGCCAGGAGCATTCCCCAAATAATCAAAACGGAAACAGTTTCAATGGGAATAAGGGAAACTCCGGGCAATAGTTCCACTACCGTGGCTCCGAAAAGAATCAGATAGCTTTTGATTATCTTTTGCTGAAATCGGCCGTAACCGCTGGAAATACTGCCCAGAAGCATCATGAGCCCGATGAATATAGAAACGCAGAATGTGATAATAATTAAAACAACATAGAGAACGCCGGTAAGGGAAAGCGGATCGAGGATGTCTTTTAAAATCGCGGCCATTAAAGCCAAAATATACATCCAATCGCTAAGTCTGACTTGCCTTATTAGTCCCAATATTCCCCAGGGAGTAGTTGATTTTATCAGTTCTTCAGCTTCTTTGATGGTTTTTGACGCGTTGCCCTTATGTTTGCCGGTGTTGTTTTTTTTAATTATTTCTCTGCCGCGTCTCCTTTGATCAGCTCTTCTTGCTGCTTCCAGCTGTTCTTGTTTTTGGTAATCTTCTTCCATAAACGTTTCAAATAACTGGTATTAAAAATTGGATATTTTTCTATTCTTCCGAAAATTCCCGCTTGGCTTGTTCAATTTCCAAAAGTTGTGCCGGATCGGTGGTGATGACCTGGTCTTCTGAATAAGAAGCGATTATTTTTATAGCCACATGCTTGGTGCCGGCAAAAAATATTCCTTCTCCGACATTACTTTCCAAAAGCAGAAATTTTTCCTGATCGGTAAGATAAAATGTTTCAGAAATCATGTCTATTCCGGCGGGAGATTGGCGGAGAAGCAACTGAATGGATGAATTGGTAACAATGGCTTTTCCGTAGCGGGAAGTCAAGAAGTCATTAACATCCTGAGTAACAGTGGTAAGGCCGGTGTAATATTTTCGGCAACGTTTGGCGATACCGAACATAAAGGAAGCGGCATCTTCATATTTCATCATTACCCAGGCTTCATCAACCAGCACCATTCTTTTTTTGAGATTGGTTCTCATTTCATTCCAGATAAATTGCAAAACGACATACATGGCGACCGGCCTAAGTTCTTCTTCCATATCACGGATATTGAAGACCACCAATTGGTTGTTGACTTGAATGTTAGTGGTGTTGTTTAAAAATCCGGAAAAAACTCCTTCCGTATATTTTTCCAGGCGGATTGCCAGGTTTTCTCCACCATCCATCGAACGAAGCACTTCATAAAGATCGGTCATGGTAGGAAAAGAATCTTTGGGGATGGCGTTCAGATTGGCTTGGGCGGTTATATCGCGAACAGCATAGGTTTCATGGATGGCCCGGTCGAGGATCGAATCTTCTTCCGGAGTGATTGAACCAAGCATAATGTGGAGAAGGCCGAGCAGATTGGCAATGTTGTTTCTAAGGACATCTCCCGGGTCCTCATCTTCTTTCACGCGCGGAAGATCAAATGGGTTGATGTGGCTTTGGGAGTTGAGGGAAATCCTGATAAAAGTTCCGCCGACAGTGTCGCAAAGATGTTTGTATTCGTTTTCCGGATCAATAATGATAACGTCTGTGCCGAGCATCATCGAGCGAAGAACTTCCAGTTTTACCGAATAACTTTTTCCGGCTCCGGACTTAGCGAACACCACCATATTGGCATTTTCCATCTGAAATCGGTCGAAAATGACCAGACTGTTGTTGTGTCGGTTTATGCCATAGAGAATTCCGCGATTGTCAGACAAAGTGGAAGATACAAAAGGAAAAGTGGTGGAAAGCGGAGCGCTGTTCATTGAAGTGCCGATATCAAGCTCGTCATTGGCCAGCGGCAAAGAAGAGTTAAATCCCTGTTCAGACTTGAAGATAGCCGGCTTCACATAAACCAATTGGGCTTCCAAAATTGCTTCGATAGAGGTGGTTATTTCGGACAGGCTTTTTTCATCTTCGGCATAGGCGGTAACATAGAGTCCGAAACGGAAAAATTTTTCTGTTCCTTGCTGAAGCTTGTCGCGGAGCTCGTCAATGTCTTGCATGGCTGTTTCCAGCGCCGGATCACGGATCAGTCCTTTTTCCTGCTCGATATGAACCTGTGATTCCACCTGGGTGGCGCTTTTTTTAAGGGTTTTCAAAACATCATAAGTGTCTATCGGGTGGATAAACATAGAAATATCAATAGGTAAATCGATATTGATGATGGGCGAAAACCAATTGCTTTGAAGATATCGGGGATAGGCGATGACATAAATGGTTTGTGCCAAAATATCTCCCACGCGAATGTAGCGCGGAGTTATTTTTACGGCTGCCGGAGCGATCAGATCCTGAAGACGAGCCACGCCTTCCTGGTAATATTTTTCACTCTGGATTATTTCGTCTTGTATTTCGTTTTTTTTGTCGAATAATTTCATTTTTTTATATTTATCTTAGTTCCAATTGGCTGGAATCTTTTAATTCGATAGTGTTATATATCTCCGGATTATATGAGTTGAAAAGCAATTCTATAATTTCCTGGGTTTTGAGGGGAATAATTCTCAAGCCTATTCCGGAAAGAGCGGCAATGATGTGATCCACTCTTTGGTATAGTTGGCTTTTGTATGTTTCAAAATTTTCCCTTTTCTCCAAAATATTCTTTTTGGGATTAATCATGCTGGAAATATTGCTAAAAAATCCTTTTTTGGTGTTTTCAATGGGAGAAAAAGGAACGATGATATAGAAATTTTTGTCCATAATGTTAGTGGAAGTGATCAGCTGGTCGATAAAGTTTTTGTATTCGGAAATTTGAAGCCGAAGAAGCTCGTTAGGTTGTTTTTTTTCATTTTCCGAAAGGAAATTCAGATAATTTTCCATATTGAGTTTTCTGGAGCTGATGAGTATATGGAGAGGAAAATCGACGGAGTTTAAAAAGTTTTGGTATTGGGCGACAATAGCTTCCTGTTCCTGGGTGGATTTCAGTTCGAAATTTATCGACGAAACAGCCAGGATACTGCGAAGCGATCCGTTTTTTAAGACTATCACATCCTCTTTTATCTCCTCGACATCCAGATATTTCTGGGTGGTGGCGGATGATGATTTTTTGCTAATTTTTTCTGAGTGTAATGTTTCCATTTATTTTTTGTTTAAATCTAACATTTTAGAAAGTTCCGACAATTTTTGGCTGTCTATTTTTTTCTTTTCTTTCGGTCCGATCATTTCTTTGGGCGCTTTGACAATGGGCCTTATCTTTTCCGGCAACCTTTTCCAGACATAAATTTTTGGTCGAAAAGCGAAAGAAAAAGAGGAAAAGATAAATGATACCAGGGATTGATTGTAGGGCCTGTAAAAAGCCAGGGCGCCAAAAATTATGCTAACAACAACAGCGGCTATCAGGAAAGCTTCAGTGTCGAGATAATTCCAAAGGACCAGAAGAATTACTCCCCCTCCCGCTAACCAGCCAAGTTGTTTGGCGGTCAGCGGCCCGACAATCTTGTCTTCAATGTCTATAAATTGTGGAACGTTGAATAACATGGACAATGATCAATGAACAAAGAACAATGATTAGGGATCGACAGTTCTCTATTCGTTTTTAAATTTATTTTTATCGTAGATTGTTTTTATTGATGACCAAAGCATTTTACTAATTTCCTCGGCATCGTTAAAAAAATCCAGGTATTCTTTTTTGCTGATATATTTTCTTGTATAAGCGAAATAAATCTGATATTTGGCTTCCGCGAGCGATCCATAAGCTATTTCCAGATGATTGACAAATGCCCTGCTTCTATTTCTGGAATATCCTTCGATGATATTTGATGGAACTGATATTAAGGCTCTTCTAACTTGTGCTGTCAGACAAAATATTTCTTCTTTAGGAAACTTGTAAGTTAGATTGTATCCTTTCCCTGTTAATTTATGAGCCTTTATTTTTAAAATATTTCTGTCTGTATTGTTCATTGATCTTTGCTCATTGTTTTTTGAGATTGACTACATTTTTCGGCAAATATTCATCGAGATTATCTTCTTCATCGTTAGTTCCGAAAACAGGATTGATTCTGTATGGCTGGGGCTGGCTCTCGGCGGCAGGAATTTTTTCCGGTTCTGTTTTTGTCTGTTGCTCTACCACTTTTTCGTAAGGCAGTTTCTGGGGAGAGGAAAATTGAATGCGATTTCCTCTCGGACTCAGAGTAGTTCCTCCTACCGGCAAATTAGGCGGTAAATTATCCGTATTTTTGTTTTGATCCAGGGTAAAAACTTCCTTTTTTTCTGGAATCGGGGCGGGCAAAGGTTTTTCAGGCGGTTTTTGGGGAAAAGTCGGTGTTTTTTTTATTTCTGAAAAAGCCATTGGTCTTTGAGAGGCAGTAGCGGTATTTTCTGTTGGCGGAAAAGAATATCTCGGGCTCTCGGTTTCTTTTCCTGTTGTTTTTTGTTCTCTGTCCCATAATTCCTGCCGGTTGTCTGTTTCTTTGGCGGGCGATTTTTCTGGCTGATATTCTTTGTTTGTTTCGGAAGGTAAAATTCTCGGTTTTTGTCCCATGTCCCATGTTTTATGCTCTGCGCTTGCTCCACTGGCGGATGGAATTTCTGTTTTTTGCTCTTCATTTCTGAATGAAAAAATTAACTGTTTTCTTGCGGCGTCTATCGCTACCGGCGTTTTTTCATCGAAGGATTTTAAAATATATGACAATCTTTGTCTGTCTTCAAAATTTAATTTTCTGCCATTTTCGCCTTGGAATATATAATTTCCCCTTTTCATATCATCCTTGTTGTCATAGCCTAAATGAGAAGTGTAATCGGCCAGCCAGTTTTTGATGCTTGGCCGGGCCGGTTCCAAAAAACCGGATAATTTTATGGGGCTGGATGTTATAAGTTGCTCGCCAATTTCTCCGTATTTTTTGATGGCTTCCCAAAGGGTTATTTTTTCAATTATTCTTTGAGGAACTTTTTTTGGTTCATTTTTTTTCTCTTCGTTTTTTTCATTGAGCCACGGTTCAAGTTCCAAAACTTTCCTCATTGCTTCCTCTTCCGAAATCATCGGACCGGATTTCATTCTTTGCCATTGGTCCAAAAGTACGGGAGCGTCTCTAAAATATTCAGGAAAACGGTTGAAAATTCTTTTGTTGATTTCAAAAGCTACTCCGTAAATTACTCCGGTGTTAAGTTGAATATTTTTTGAAATAACATTAGGCAGTTCGCTTAGTTTTATGTCTCCGACAAAGATCAGGCCAACCGGACCGGAAAGGAGCTGAATGTTTTTTAAATCCAGCCCATAGGAAAAACAGGCTTTTTTTAATTCCACGCTCGGTTCATTTGATCGGAAATAAGTTTTGAGCGCTTGAGGTAATTTTTCCTCTTTTTCTAAAAAATCCATCTGTCTTTTTATTGAATATTTTTTAATCTGGGGTCGCTATCTATAGCAGCTCGCAATGATCGAGCTGAAGGATTAGGCGATATTTTACCTTCGTGATCATTCAGAATGTAGTTATTGATTCTTCTTTGAGCATCTTTATTTTCTATGTTTGGCAAAGCATCCTTATATTTTCCGGTGTTTATATTTGCCGCTATTTCAGCATAATGATCTTCAACAGTTGCCAGCTCCATCCTTTTCATTGTATCCTTATTCAATCTTTTGAAGATTTGCTCCCTGTCATTCAATCTTCTGGCATTTTCTTCAATGGATGCCCCTTCTGCATTCCTTAAGGAAGCAGTGAGCTCTCCGGTCTGGGCAAAGTGCGCTATTTGAATATTTCTGTTAATTTCATTATCACTTAAATTTATTGCCTTTGACGCTATGGCTTTTAATGAGGATTTGATGCTATTTTTATGAAAAGAACTTTTTCCCTGTAAGTCTTCCAGGTTTTTATTTGACAGCGCTTGATTTTCAAAAGCTAACTGCATAAAATCAGCGTTACCAAGAGAGCCCGGTCCGATTTTATTAGCGTCAAATTGATTGCTTTTCATATGTTCCGCCATTCGATTACGGTCAAAATCAGTAACTTCCCCTTTCTGATTAATTTTGGTGGCAAAAGCGGCGACTGGATCATAGGTTCTGACTTTAGCAGCTAGCTGATTGAATACTTGACTGGAGCTGCCAAAAGTTTGTCTGACATTGTCCAATTGAGATGCTGTGGCTTGATTTCTATTTGCCAATTCTTGAATGGCAGCTGCTTTTTCAAAACGATTGCC
The DNA here is from genome assembly GCA_029567195.1 of bacterium. GTDB lineage: Bacteria > Patescibacteriota > Minisyncoccia > Moranbacterales > UBA2206 > JAKQLJ01. The sequence continues at coordinate 7,148 of JAKQLJ010000032.1, forward strand.
CTGGGCGGCTAAATTATTAAGATCCCCGGTCGTCATATTGGCCGTATCTCTGCGTTTGGCTTCTTGCTCGGTTTTTTGGGCAAGATCTTTCTCATAGCGTAATTTAGCATCTCTTCCCCCCATTTTGCCATATGCCTGATCCTGCTTGCTTCCGGCCCAAGCTCCAATTCTATTTCTCCACCAGTCTTTAGATCCTTCTTTTCTTCTGGCTCTATAAGCTCCCCAAGTTCCCGCAACAAATGCGCCCCCGGTCATTGTTTTCCCTGCCCAACCCATAAATTTCCTTCCTCTTCCCACCACTGCTCCGGCTCCGATTACACTCATATTTTGGGCAAAGCTGATAGCTGTCCAAAGAATTGATATTGGAACAGCAAAAAATGCCATAGCCGTTATAATTGGAGCCAAATCTCCAGAAGCATTCATGCCGGTGATACTATCCAATTTACCCTTAAATACGGCTACGCCTTTCATCATTTCCATGGCGATATATATTCCAAACATCATAACGGGACCAAAAAAAGAGTGTTTAAAAAGAGCATCCCACCATTTGCTGGCTTGTGATGAAAGGAATGGAACAATGGAGCCGACAAAAGCAACGGGAGAAAAAATTATTAAAATAGCCAGAACGACCATTCTTATTAAAAAAAGAACAGCGATTATAAGTAAAGTGATAGTAAAAATAAAAGTAAAAATTATAGCAGCTATAAGATAGGTGGTATCAGAATGAACATCTCCTCCTTTGACGATTTTAGAAAGACCACTATCGTCGGCGAATTTTGCAAAAATTGAAGTATTATTGCTAGATATGTCAATTCCAAGAGCTTCTACAAAATAATACATAATGACATTGGAAAAATCGATAATCACTCGGGCGATGGGAAAACTGAAATTGACCAAAAGCGCCATTATGATAATCGTCAAAAGAATTTTTTTGTAGCTGAATTTGTCCACTCCAAAAACGGTGGCAAAAGCAGAAAAAATAAGAGTGAGAATAAAAGCAATGTTCAAAACATCCCGGACTTTTGTCCACATTTGGTAAATTATTTTATTGCCAACGACGTCACTAAAAATTTTCGGGTCAATTACTGTGGCAAAAAGAGAAGCGGCAGCCGATAAAACAAAACCAAAAAACCTTAAAATACAAATCAATATGCAATTAAACCATGTTCTAGGTTCGGACAAGGCTATTCCCACACAAACATCATCATTATCATCTTTGCTTTTGGTTATATCATGTCCCGATGCTTCCAATTCTTTCACCATTTCCTTTGCTTTTTTTTCCGCCTCATTTTTATCTTCTATATAAGAACATCCATTATAAGCTATTGATGGGCATTTATTATTGGAACAATCCTCCTTTTTCACATCTGGATCAACTTTATCTTCAAAAGAAAGTCCTGTCCCAGGTTCTCCGAAAGAGTCTCCTTTCACATAAACGCAATATCCCGCATTGGCTTTTTCTACTTTTCCCAATCCAACGCCAAAAAGGACAACTACAAAAAAAATTGTCCAGAGCATTTTGGAATGATTTTGTTTTGATTTTGGATTCATTTACGGTTATTTATTGAAATTCTCCCCTGAGTTCTATTTGGTTTTTTGAATTATATTAACCTTGTCAGTGTTTTTATAAGTCGATCCAGGGCCGTCTTTTTTCAGAAATTCCAGATTGTCTTCCCCAATGCTTTCCAAAACTCCATCCACTTCTTCGTCGATATATTTTTCAATCTGTCCGATTCCCTGTTCCAGAGCCTGAGTAATCATCTGGGAAACGACGGCGGTAATCACTTCTTCCGGATGGGTGGCGGCGGCCAGAATTTTGTTGCCGATATCCTGGACATTGGCAACCGCTTCCTTGACCAGAGATCCGGGATTAATGATAGTTTCTTTGCCGTCCTTGCTTTCTTTCTTTTTTCCTTCAAAACCGGAATAAGCCACTGATTTGGTTTCGGCAATTTTCTTTTCTTCTGCTAGCCTTTTCTTGTATTCATTTTGGGCGTTGGCTTCAAAGGTCCAAGGGTTATTGATGCCGGAAAGGTAGAGGTTCATTTTTTTGAAATTGCCTTCCGAAAACATTTTGGAAGGATCTTCCTGGTAAGTGACTTTCGGCGTCGGTTTTTCGGTAGTATTCTTTTTAGCGTCATCTACCAACTTCTTGGCATAACTTCCTCCGCTACCGCCGGAAAAGAATCCTTCGCTTTTGTATCCCGAAGACGATCCCTTGCCCTGGGTAATTTTAGAGAGATAGTCGTTCATATACTTTTTAGTCTTGTCTTCCGGTTTTTTGACTAAATAATCGCGCCAATCGGTAATGAACATAGCTGATTCAGAAGAAGAGCCGCCGACTATTTTATTTATTTGCTTGGTGAGAATGCGAACTGCTTCCTGTTTCAAAATGCTCAAAGTTACGCCGTCAATGTGTTTGGATATTTCTTCCAGCATTTGCTTGTATTCAGCCGCCGCAAAAGACAGCCAGGCATGGGATTTTTTGGCCGATAGGGGAGAAAAAGACAAGGCAAAAGACAAGATAGCTATAAAAAAGTATTTTTTAAAACAAGTTTTGTTTTTTTTCACCCTCATTTTATTTAAAAAGGCTAATAATTCCCCGGTTTTTTATTGGGACAAGGCATCGATGATTTCCTGATTAACAGTGACATCCAGCCCCATATCTTCCATTCTTCCCTTCAAATCTTCCTCATAATTAATGTCATATTCGGCAAATTTTTTCTGGGTTTCAGTGGCAAAATCCATAAGAGTTCCGATAAAAGCATTCATTTTGGAAAAATTGGCAATATCAGCGAGAGGATCTTCGCCCTGGGAAGGGATGAAACTTTTGATTTCCTTGCCATAGAGAGCGAAACTCATTGCTTTGATATGGATATCTACCAGTTCTTCCGGCACTTCCACTTCCTTGAGCTCTTCAAACATTTTTTCCGAAGCAGCCTCCAGATCATTGAGGTTTTCCGTGTTTCTGGCGCTGATTGAATTTATTATTTCCTGGGTGATATCGGCTGAAATACTGGTTATATCGGAAGCGGAAGTTATCGGTTTTGGAGAATTGCTGGACATGATATAGAAAACGGCGGTAATGTAATCGGCAAAATCTTCTTTCTTTTTTTCCTTGGCCTTTTCATCCGAAAGTCCGGAATAATTCTGTTTTTTTATGTTTATGTCGTCCTTATCAATTTCCGGCAGTTTGATTTCTTCCGTGTTTCCCTCCAAAGATTCGCTGACCATGGATTTTATTTCTTCCAAGGACACTTCTTGCTCTTCGGAATCAGAAGCGCCGGTGAGAGCGGTGATTTTTTCCGCTACCTTTTGGGTCAGGTTGTCTTCGTCAGAAGAAACTGTTTCCGTATTTTCACTCGAATAAACCAATATTCTGTCTCCGGGAGCCGGTTTTTTGGGGTCATAGCCGCTTTTTACTTCTGCTCCGTCCGAATAACCGTCATTGTCCGTGTCTCTGTTTCTCGAGTCGGTGCCATACATTCTTTCTTCTTCATCGGTTAATCCGTCTTGATCAGAGTCCAAAAAAATGTTATTGGAAGTGCCGTAAGACTCTTGCGCGGAGATGAAAAAAGAAAAACTTAAAAACATTAAGCCTGCCAAAATGAATAAGGTAAGTTGAATATTTTTTATTTTCATTCTAGTGAAATTATACCACAATTACCGCTCGATTGGGAATAGCGCAAGTGCGAAAAATTTATTTGCCGAAATGCGCAGACGTGCTAAATTATATGATATGGAGAAAATAAGGAAAATTTTCCGATCTATTGAGGAAAAAGAGGTGAGTATCACCGCTTTTTTAGGGGTTTTTTGCGGAGTGGTCTTCACTCGCGTTCTCATCGAACAGTTTATCGCACTGTCCTCTCCTATTTCACCTTTTGAGCTTGTCATAGAGTTTATCCACAACCTGTTTTTTTTCTCGATAACTTTTATTTTAATTTCATTTTTTTTATCCTGGTTTTTAAAAGAAAATGTTGTCAAGTTTTCCGGACTTTTTTTGTGGGCATCACTGCTTATTATCTTCCCGCCGGTCTTTGATATGATAAGAACGGGAGGTGAGGTTTTTTGGAGCTTTTACCTTATCAGCAGTGTCGCCGATCTCAGGATGCAGTTTTTGACTTTTTTCGGCCATATGCCGACGGGCATCCTTTATTTTGGCACCAGAATTGTTTTTACTTTGGCCATTCTTTTGATTGGCCTTTTTTTGCTGTATAAAACAAAAAGTTTGATAAAATCAGCCATTGGAGCAGTTGGTGTTTATATAATTCTGTTTGTTATGGGTGCTTTTCCCAGCATTTTTGTCTTTATCTACGAATTTTTTCTGGGAAAAGGCAAAATTAGCCGGATCAGATCGTTTAATGTAGCTCAATTTTGGGGCACGCCGCAAAGAATTTGGAGCATTGACTCATTGGGAATCAAATATGCCTTTGCTTATAAGCTGGATCTGGTTTTTTATATCTTTCTTCTTTTTCTTCTTGCTGTTATTTTTTATCAAATAAGCCGAAAGAAATTCTGGGCGGTTTTGGCCAATTTTCGCTATCCCCAGCTGATTTATCATAGCGGGCTGTTCCTCATCGGCATGGGATTGGGGCTTTTGAATTATCCTAATAATTTTCAAATCGATCTGTTTTCTGTTTTTTCTGTTTTTGTCCTTCTCTCAAGCGTTTTTTTAGCTTGGAAAACCTCAGTAATAGTCAATGACATCTATGATTTCAAAATTGATGAAATTTCCAATCCCAATCGTCCTTTGCCGCAGAAAGTGTTTACTGTTTCCCAATATGGCCAATTGGGCATCCTTTGTTTTTTTCTGTCGCTTCTCGGCGGGATAACTGTCGGGTTTCCCTTCTTTTTTCTTCTTTTGGGATATCAAACTCTGGCCTGGTTTTATTCGGCACCACCGCTGAGACTTAAAAAATTTCCTGCAGTGGCGACGTTTGTAAGCGCTGTCGCTTCCATTTTTATACTTTTTATGGGCTATATATTGATTTCTCCTGATCAATCAATCCACAGTCTGTCTTGGCGGATAATCCTTCTTCTTCTTATTTCCTACACCATTTCCATTCCTATAAAGGATTTAAAGGATATCGAGGGGGATAAAAAATACGGCATTTGGACTATTCCGGTAATTTTGGGGGAAGACAGGGGGCGGCTGGTAATTGCTGTCGGCATGTTTACCTCTTATATCCTAAGCGTATTTTTTTTAAATGAATTGAAATTATTTTTTTGGGCGCTTCTTTTTGGTGCTGTAACATTTCTTATTGTTGTTTCAAAAAAAATAAAGCCCACCAGAGTTTTTTGGTGGGTGCTGGGAGCAGTTTCTGTTTATCTTTTGATTTTGGTAAAAATAGTTTTTGTTAATAATATAGGCGCTTGGATTAAACTGTAAAAAACTAGAATAGCCGGGATAATTTTTTCCATTCTTCGATATCTAATTCTTGGGCCCTAACAGTCGGATCGATGCCGGCTTTTTTAATTTTTTCTTGCGTAATTTTCTTTTCAAGGTGAAAACTGCTGGATAAATTATTGAGTAAAGTTTTTCTTTTTGAACTAAATCCTGCTTTAACTATCCGGAAGAATTTTTTTGTTTCCTCTTTATTGTTTTTTGTTCCTTGTTTTTTGTTTGGCTTTATTCGAATTACTGCCGAGTCAACGTCAGGTACCGGCCAGAAAGATGTCCGAGGCACGTTGAATAATTTTTCTGCTCTGGCATAATACTGGACAGAAACAGCCAAAATGCTCATTTTTCCCGGTCTGGCGGTTATTCTGTCTGCCACTTCTTTTTGTACCATCAAAATCATTTCCACGGGCGGAATTTCTGTTTCCAGAAATAATTGGATAATGGGAGAGGTGATGTAATAAGGAATATTGGCGATAACTTTATAATGAATTAATTCATTATCTCTCTCTCCTTCTGGGAGAGGGTGGCCGAAGGCCGGGTGAGGGAAAGATTTAATTAGTTCCGGCAAATTAATTTCCAAAATATCGCCGTTAATAATTTCTATTTTTTTATTTTTAGATCCGCCTGCCAACGAGGCAAGAAATTGGGAGTTTAATTTTTCGGCTAAATTTTTATCCAGCTCAATGGCAATTACCTTCCCGGCGTATCTCATTAATTTCCGGGTCAAAATTCCTTCTCCCGGTCCCACTTCAATAACCGAATCATCCGATCTCAAATTAGCGGATTTGATGATTTTGTCCAGCACGGATTTATCTCTCAGGAAATTTTGTCCCAATGATTTTTTTGGTTTCATAATTTTTTCATTCTGGCTCAAGGGAAATAAAAAAATGTTTTTATCTTGAGATCTTTCGTCACCGCTCAAGATGTTGAATTAAGATTTTATTTAACAAAATTTTAATTCAACACTTCTTCTACTTTTACGCCAATCACTCCGGCGCCGATGGAAGCAATTTTTTGGAAAGCAACCTTGTCGAGGTCGATAATTCTTCCCGGACCGAAAGGGCCGCGGTCATTAATCTGAACAATTACCGATTTGCCGTTGCCGGTATTGGTTACCTTAGCATAAGAACCTATTGGCAGCCAAGGAGAAGCGGCAAAAAGTCCGCCCTTAAACGCATACCATGTCCCCTGGCCTTTGTGGGTTTTTCCCAATTTTACGTATGTTCCTTGAGTTTCTACCTGAGTTACCGGTTCTTTCGTTACTTTTTTATCCAGAAGAATTCTGGAAATTTCCTTGCCGTTTTTGTAAGTAATCTTATAGCTCACCTCTTTTATGCCTTTTTCTCCTGGTGTTTCCACCTTTTTTTCCCGCCAACCCATCTTAGAATCGTTTTTTACGGTAGTTTTAAAATCAATCGGCTCTTCCTGGGTTACTTCTTCCTCGTTGATTCTGGTAACGATAATTTTACTGTTGTCAGCAACGGGGAAATTTTTGTCAGGATCGGTTTTATCCAGGCGAGTAAGAGTCACTTCATTGTCAAAAAGAGCTTCAGAAACGGTTTTTCCCAGAGTATAACCTTCTATTTTTTTGCCGTCCACTTCAATTTTGACTCTGGCGGCTCTTTTTATGATGATATTCATTCCGGGATAAAGAAATGAGTTTTTACTGGGAATAATTTCATCATGATCGCCTAAATTTATTTTATTTTCTTTTAAAAAGTTGTCTAAGGCGGTAGCGTCAGTAATGAGGCTGTAATTTAAGCCGTTGTCGTCGATTTTTATGAGTTTTGAGCTATTTTCAAAATTAACAGATTGGCGGGAAGAGCGAAAAAAACCCATGAGCACAGGGACAGATACTAAAATGATAATGAAAATGGCGAGTTTAAATGTTTTTTCCGGGTTCATTTTTTATTCCGTTTTAAAACGATATTGGATTGCTTCGGCAATATGCTCCGGTCTTATTTTCTCGCTTTCTCCCAAATCGGCAATGGTTCTGGCTACCTTTATGATTCTGAAATAGGAGCGGGCGCTCAGGTGAAGATTGGAAACAGCGTTTTTCATAAGAGACAGGCAATCTTCATTGAGCAGGCAGAACTTCCTTATTTCATCACTTTCCATTTCGCTGTTGGTGATTATTTTTGTTCCTTGAAATCTTTCTCTTTGGATATTTCTGGTTCTCTCCACCCGTTTTCTTATCTCTTGGGAATTTTCTCCGGAATAATCACTGGCTATTTTTTCAAACTTTATTCTTGGCACTTCTACGTGAAGATCAATTCTATCCAGGATTGGTCCGGAAATTTTTCTTTGGTATCTTATAATGCTGGCCGGAGAACAAGAACAGGCTTTTTGCGGATCAGTGGCGTTGCCGCAAGGGCAGGGATTCATGGCGGCAATAAGGGTAAATCTGGCTGGAAATTCCAATGTTCCTTGAGCACGGGAGACTGTGATAAGCCCATCTTCCAGAGGCTGTCTTAAATTTTCCAAAACTCCTCGCGAAAATTCGGGAAATTCATCGAGAAAAAGTATTCCCCTGTGAGCCAAACTTATCTCTCCTGGTCGGGGAAAAGTGCCTCCGCCAACAAGAGAAACAGCGCTGGCGCTGTGGTGGGGAGAGCGGAATTGTCTTTTGGTAATGAGGCTGGTTTCTCTCGGAAGTTGGCCGGCAACAGAAAAAATCTTGGTTATCTCCAGTGCTTCCGGAACAGTCAGTTTTGGAAGGATTGAAGCCAATGTTTTGGCGAGCATGGTTTTTCCCGATCCCGGCGGGCCGTTGAGAATGGCGTTGTGTCCTCCGGCAGCGGCAATTTCCAGTGCTCTTTTGGCATGCTCCTGGCCACGGATATTTTTCATATCGGAAAGTGGAGTCTCAATGGAAAAATATTCTTCTAAATTTATTTTTTCTGCCGGAGTAATAATCGATTCTTTTCTGAGATGGGAAATTAATTCTACCAGATTTTTTACGGGAACAATATTAACGTCTTCAATGACTGAGGCTTCCCGGGCATTTTCCATAGGAACGAAAAGCTCGGTTATCATTTTTTCTTTGGCCAAAATGGCCATTGGCAAAACGCCTTTCACCGGACGAACTTTGCCGTCAAGAGAAAGCTCTCCAAGAAAAAGCTTGTTCTGAAAATCAAAGTTTATTTGCTTGGTAGCCAACAAAAAACCAAGAGCAATAGGCAGATCATAAATCGGCCCTTCTTTCTTGAGATCGGCCGGAGCCAAATTGACAGTTACGCGTCCGGCTCGATGAGGAGGAAGAAAGCCGCTGTTTCTAATGGCCGCTCCCACCCTATCACGCGATTCTTTCACCGCCGTATCAGGAAGACCGACAATATTAAAAAGATGAAGTCCGGCTGACACAGCATCGGCTTCCACTTCGACTATTTCGCTTTTTAGGCCGATGGTAGCGGCAGATAGAACTTTTGATGACATAGGTCTAGTTGAAAGTTATAAAGTCCATAAGGTCAAAATTTTACAAGCTTTTAGCTTTATAATTTTTTATCACCAGTATTATAGCTCCTATTGTAATATAGATATCGGCGATGTTGAATACGGGCCAAAATCCGAGATCGATAAAGTCAATGACACAGCCGAACATAAACCTATCTGCAATATTAGACAGTCCTCCGGAAATAATTAAAATGGCGCTTAAAATAGTAATCTCTGAATAATTTGAAATTTGAAACCCGCTTGCCGGCGAGGCAGGTTTGAAACTTAAAATCGATTTGTAATTGAAAACTAAAGATTTAAAATTAAATACGATAAAAATCAAAAACAATCCGATTGTAAAAAGTATCACTGTAAAAAAAGGCAATCCGAACGCTACGCCCCTGTTGCAAATATAAAATCCGCCTGATGTGCGGATAATATACTTAACCAGCTGGTCGATAGCCATTAAAAAAACTAAAAATGCGGCTGACTTAATTTTCATCACTCTTTTAATTACAAGAAATACAAGTCTTGGCAGACGGATTAACTTTTAGTCTTTCCAGATCTATTTCCTTGCTACATTTTTCGCAAATGCCATAAGCGCCTTTTTCTATTCTTTCCAAAGCGTCAATGATATTTTGAAGCCTTTTTTCTAGGGTTGTTTCGATAGAGATATTTTCGCTATACTGCTCCACTTCAGCGGCATTATCTTCCCTGTCAGAGCCAATTTCATCAAAGTTTGTTTCATAATCCCCCTCTTTCTGGTTGATAGGACGGGCAATTTTAGACAAATTATTCTCCAGATCCTCTTTTTCATGCAAGAGCTGTTTTTTCAAATCTTCAATTACTTTTTTATCCATAGCCATAACTTTAACTTAAAGGTTAAATTCTATTTAGATTATAACTCAAAATAAAATCAATGTCTAATTGCTACAGGTGGGAGATATGCTTTATTTTAGCTTTCTTTCCTTCTAAATCCAACCAGACAGAAACAGCATCAAAACGGTATTCCTCGTTTTCCCAACCTTTTTGTCTCAAATAGGCGTTGGCAATGCGGGAAAGTTTATGAAGCTTGGAATAGGTGATATTTTCTTCCGGAAGAGTATTGGCATACTTTTCCATCTGCCGAGTTTTTACTTCCACAAAGACAATTTCCCTGCCATCCTTGGCGATAATATCAATTTCTCCCAACATTCGTCCGGAATTATTTTGAAAATTAAATTCGATTATTTTGTAGCCTAGATTTTTGAGGAACGTGGCCGCCGCTTTTTCGCCAAGATCGCCAAATTGTCTTCGTGCAGTTTTCATATTTGTCTAAATTATACAACAGGGAAAATAAAAAAACACCCTTTCGGGATTCTGTGCAAAAAAACTACCTGGCAATATCCTGCCAGGCGCCCCAGCGCCTGAATAATTAAATTAATAGACGAGAAGCGCCCAGCCATCCGTCAACATGTAAATTTGAACATTTTCGCCGGGTGAAGGGGCGATAGTGTTACTTTTTTTCACATGCGGTTTGACGTATGATTTTTTAGCCTCCTTTCTGACTTTTTTTAAGAGACATTTCTTCTACCATCCTCTGGCTTTTAGCCTTTATTTTATGAAGGTACTTGCTTTTATTTTTTATTTTTGTTTTAAAAGCGTTTTTTTTGTTTTTATTTTTAGGGTCCCCTGGTCAGAATACAGGGGCGGTCCCGACGCGTTGGTGCGGGACGCTTGGACAGCAGAATAGTTTTCAATCGCAAATAGGGGGAAATTGCGATTGAAAGCCATTCCGCCGTAGTTTATTTTATTTTCAAGATACTTCTTTCACTTCTACTTTCCAATTATAACAAGAAAATAGCCGTTAGTCAATATAATTCCGTAAAACCATCGTTTTATGGGCTGTTTCTGTTAATTTTTGAATTTACTTTTAAAAATATGAAATATGGCAAGGCCGGTGTATTTTGGAAAGTAATTTACTTTTGTTTCTTATTTTTCCAATAACTGTGGATAACTTGTTGAGATAAACAGTTTATCCACAACATGACTAATTTTGGATATCTTCTAATATGTCCTCTGCTCCCTGAACGTCCGGATGGGAGGAAACATAGTCAATAATAGCTCTTTCGGTCATTTTGGTCGTGCCTATTACCAGCTTATTCTGAAAAATAGCGTAATCCACTGATAACTCTTCCGGAGAAATAATATTTTTGTATCTTATATCCGCTCCGCCGTATTGACTGTCGCTGAATGTTTTGACTTTGTCTATTTGATATTGGGAGGTGGTGATAAAAAGTGGTTCTAATTCTGCGTCCAACGTAGTTTCTTCCTTGGTAAGATTATCTTTTAAAGTGATGGCATTTTCTGCATCTTTTATATTAATGGAAATTCCCAATCTTGTTTTTCCATTATCGCTATAAACAAACAAGCTGAACTTTTCGGCTAAACTGGAAAATATTTGGGGAGAAAAATTAAAGCCGATTTTTTGGGCAAATTTTTCAAAAGCTATGGGGTTGTTTTGCAAATCTGCTACTACAAATTCCGCTGGCGAATCAGAAGTTAAGGGCTTATTGGCATAAATTTTTATCTCTTCTTTTATTCTGGCACTATCCCAAGTGTCGATGTCGATATTCAGATAATTAGGATTTTTGGTGGATATTTCAGGAGTTGGTTCGGGTATTACAGGGGGAGCTTCCACTATTTCTGTCTTGGAATTTTGTCTGGTTAACCAATAATAATAACCTCCTCCCGCAGCCATAAAGATTATAAAGATGGAAACGGCGATCATTGATATTTTCCCCCAATTTAATCCGTGATGATCAGCAGATTTCTTTTTAACTGTCACTTCTTTATTTTCCGCTATTTTCTTGCTCTCCTGGCTTAAGAAAGGGCTGGTTCCCTGTTTTTCGCTGGAAATTTGGATGGTTGCAACTGGCGCTTCTTTCTTGGGCAAGGGGCTATCGACAAAGTATTCCGGATTGTTAATGTTTTCCAAATCCTTTTTCATGGTGTGGACGGAGATATCGGAAACTTTTACGTCCTTGTTTTCGCTTAAATTTATCTGATTATTTTTATCCATATTGCCCAATGAATTGATATCTATGGAAGGAGTGGAATCATTTTGTTTTTCCTCAAACATTTTTTTGTTTTAAATTATAAAAATAGAAGTAAATTACTTTACTTCTATTTTACCAAAGAATTTAAATTATGGCTAATACAATTTAAACTATTTTTGTTACCGCTTTGGCGCTAAGATTTATTCTGCCCTGATTGTCGATTTCTTTCACTTTAACGGGAATGATATCGCCGACTTTCAAGACATCTTCCACTTTTTCAATTCTTCTTTCCGCAATTTCTGAAATATGTATAAGACCCTCTTGTCCAGGCAGAATTTCTGCGAAAGCGCCGAAATTCATAATACGGGTAACTCGGGCATTAAAGATTTCTCCCGCTTTCACTTCATGGGTCAAATTGTCAATCCATTCCTGGGCTTTTTTGGCAGAAGCTTCATCGGTTGAAGTGATGAAAATCGATCCGTCATCTTCAATGTCGATTTGCACGCCAGTTTCATCGATAATTTCATTGATAATTTTGCCGCCGGTTCCGATAACATTTCTGATTTTATCCGGATTTATTCTCATTATAATGATTCTTGGTGCATATTGGGACATTTCGGTTCGAGGAGCGGAAATGGTGGCTGTTATTTTTTCCAGTATTTCCAAACGATTTTTATGAGATTGAACAAGAACGGCAGAAAGCATCTCGACTGTCACTCCGTCAAGCTTTACGTCCATTTGCAGGGCAGTGATGCCTTTTTCTGTTCCAGCCGCCTTAAAATCCATATCACCATAATGATCTTCCAAGCCCTGGATATCAGTTAAAACTTTGAAATTATTATCATCCCCGACAATTATTCCCATGGCAATACCGCTAACCGGTCTTTTTATAGGCACTCCGGCATCCATAAGAGAAAGGGTAGAGCCGCAGGTGGAAGCCATAGAAGAAGAGCCGTTGGAAGAAAGAACTTCTGATACCAAAAGAATGGTATAAGGAAATTCTTCTTTGGAAGGCAAAACTGGAACCAAGGCTTTTTCAGCGAGAGCTCCGTGTCCTATTTCTCGTCTTCCCGGTCCCCTCATTGGGCGAACTTCACCTACTGAATAAGGCGGGAAGTTATAATGATGGATATATCTTTTTTTCATATCCACTTCCATAGTGTCTATGATCTGCTCGTCGCCAGGGGAGCCCAGGGTGGTGACAGTTAGGGCTTGGGTTTCTCCTCGAGTAAAGAGGCCGGTGCCGTGAGTTCGAGGAAGAATGCCGATTTTGCAGTTGATTTGGCGAATTTCGTCTATTTTTCTTCCATCCGGTCGTTGTTCTTTCTCTAAGATATTTTTATGGACAATTTCATCAGAAGTCTCGTCAAAAACTATTTCGGCCACTTCTTTCAGTTTTTCCGCTTCTTCCGGATAGCTTTCTTTTAAGAAGTTTTCAACTTTTTCTTTTAATTCGGCAGTTTTTTCTTCGATTACTTTTTTGTCCTTGTCGTAAAGAATTTCATCCAGCTTGTTTTCCAGAAGCATTTTTTTGATACTTTCTTCAATTTCCGGCGCCGCTTGGACAAGAGCCGGTTGGGACTTTTCTTTGCCTATTTCCTTTTGAATTTCACTTATAAGTCCGGCAATTTTTTTAATAGCTTCGTGGGCAAAAGTAAAAGCCTTGATCATTTCTTCTTCCGGAACTTCTTTGGCGGCACATTCGATCATATTGATTTTTTCTGCTGTTCCGGACACCAGAAGGTCCAAATCTCCTTCGGCTACTTCTCCGTTTACCGGGTTTAGAATGAATTCCCCGTTTACTTTTCCAACTCTGACGGCGGCTACCGGACCATTCCATGGAATATTGGAGATGGTAAGAGCGGCCGAGGCGGCGATAATAGACACAATATCCGGATCGTTTTCTCCATCATAAGAGAGGACAGTAGCCACAACCTGAACGTCGTTTCTCATTCGGTGGTTAAAAAGCGGTCGGACAGTTCGGTCAACGGCTCTTCCTGAAAGGATAGCGTCATCAGAAGGACGACCTTCACGTTTGATAAATCTCGATCCTTTTATTTTTCCGGCGGCGTAATAACGCTCTTCAAAATCAACCATCAGCGGGAAATAGCCGCTTACACGTGAGGCAGATTTGCTCATAACGGCGGTGGCTAAAACTACCGTGTCGCCATAGCGAACAGTGACAGATCCGTTGGCCTGTCCGGCGAGAAGCCCTGTTTCGACTTCCAGAATTCGTCCCCCGATCTGGAGGGACCATTTTTTACTTTCCATTTGTTGTTTCAACCCAAAAAAGACAGAGCTTATCATAATAAGCCGGCTAAAAAATGAAAGAAGGATTTACGAATTACGAACTATGAATCATTTTTTTCATAAGCCTTAATTCATAAACCGTTCCATTTTCAGCCTGTTTAAGCTTGATTTGAGTTTTTTAATTTACTTGTTTAGTGGCTGAATTCTAGCCCTTTTTCTTTATTTTGTCAAATAAGCGATATAAAAGCACCCCCATTGGAGAGGGTGCTAGAATTTTCATCAGTAGAATTATGCCATTGGTTAAACCGACGGTTGGCTTGGTGCAGAACTTCCAGAAAAAGCCAGATATCCAGGCACTATTATGTTGGCAATCGGTACAATCATTAAAACACCCACCCATTCCGGCTTTCCAAGCGCTTTAGCTACTGCCATCCATACCAGAATACACATAATAATATTAACTAGGGGTATAAAAAACAAAATAATCCACCAAATTGGTTTTTGGGCCACCTGAAGCATCAGTATCATGTTCAATATCGGAATCCAGGCAAACCAAGCATTGGGAGTATTTGTTTTGTGCGCCATCTTCATTAGACAAACGGCCATGTAAACATAGAAAACCAGGAAGATAACAACCATAAAAAGCAGCATTCCGCCAAAAATAGCCATAGCGCCAGCGGCCGCTGCCGGATCTACCGTAGTGCTGTAGTCTGGATAATTGCCGTATGTTGAATAATCATTTCCCATTTAAAACACCTCCAATCTATTTTTCCTTTTTTTAAAAAAGGTTTTTTTTATTTTTATATTAAAAACTTCTTCTTATTTTCACTAATATTGGTAAATTGGTCCAATTCTTCCACTAACTTTCCGCTGGTGGATTCCAAAAAAGCTATTCCTTCCACTCGGCAACCGGTAGTGCTTTGAAGATATTCAACCAGCGACAGATAATCGCCGTCTCCGGAAACCAAAACAATGACATCCAAACTTCTGGAAAGCTTTATGGCATCAACGGTAATTCCCACATCCCAATCGCCTTTTTTAGCGCCACCGGGAAAAACCTGAAGATCTTTGGTTTTTACTTCGAATCCTTGTTTGGCCAGGGCTTCAAAAAACTTTCCCTCCTGTTTTTCAATAGTGGAAATGCCATAAGCAATAGCCCGGATAAGTTTTCTGTCTCCGACCGCTTCTTTCAAGACAGCGCCAAAATTAACCTTTTTTCCGTAAAGGACTTTGGCAGAATAATAAAGGTTTTGAATATCCACCAAGACTCCCACTCTTTGTTCTTTAAATATGCTCATAGATGAGTTTAAGGACTAAAATTGAAAAAATAAAAACAACAACTAAAAATTTAAAACCCTGCTGATTTTAGATTTAAGTTGTTGTTTTTCCATTTTAGCTCTAAGTTTTTAATTTATACTACCCTTTTAAGTCCAGCTTTTTAACTAATGATTTGTAGGCTTTTTCATTGGTCTTTTTCAGATAATCCATCAGTTTTTTTCTCTTGGATACCATTTTGAGAAGACCGCGCCGGGAATGAAAATCCTTCTTGTTTTTTTTGAGGTGAGAAGTTAGCTTCTTGATTTTTTCGGTAAAAAGAGCGATTTGGTATTCCGGAGAACCGGTGTCCTTTTCGTGTCTTTTTACTTCCTTTGTGACCTTTTCCTTCTGTTTGTTGGAGAGAGCCATGTTTTTTTCAGCTAAACATAAGTTATGGATTGCCCGATAACTGATGATTGCTAGTTATTTATTATAAATTAATATTATAATAAAAAACCATAATTGTCCAGTTAACGGCTCAAACAGCCAAAATATATTTTTTTATTCGTAAATTACAACGGCTCTATGCTAGAATAATATGGTCATGAGTGAAATTTTAAAAAAACTTAATCCCCCTCAACGCGAAGCAGCCCAAACTATTAACGGTCCGGTTTTGATTATTGCCGGAGCGGGATCCGGAAAAACAAGGGCGCTCACTTATCGAGTGGCGCATTTGATTTGTGATATGGGAGTTAATCCTGGAAATATCCTGGCAGTAACTTTTACTAACAAAGCGGCGGCTGAAATGAAAGAACGTATTAAAGATTTGCTGGCAAAAAATATCAGACAAACGGGCAAAGAACAGCCTTCGTTGCCGCTTATCGGAACTTTTCATTCTATTTGTGTAAAAATCCTGAGGAGGGAAATTGAAAAAGTGGGATATAAAAAATCTTTTACCATTCTCGATGACCAGGACCAGTTGGCGGTCGTTAAAAAATCGATTAAAGAACTGGGGATAAATATCGACCAATTCAAGCCCAAAGCTATTCTAGGTGCTATATCAAAAGCCAAAAACGAACTCATTGATAGTGAAAATTACAAAGAAAGCGTTGGCGGATATTGGGAAGAAATAGTGGCTAAAGTTTATTCCACTTATCAGGGAAAACTTAAAAATCAGAATTCTCTTGATTTTGACGATATCCTGATGATAACAGTGAGAATTTTTAGAAATTTTCCGGAAATTCTGGAATATTATCAAAGGCTCTTTCGCTATATTATGGTGGATGAATATCAGGATACCAATCATGCCCAATATATGCTGATTAAACTTTTAAGTGAAAGGCATAAAAATATTTGCGTAGTAGGTGATGATTGGCAGGGAATTTATTCTTGGCGGGGGGCGAATATTAAAAATATTTTGGATTTTGAAAAAGATTATCCCAATGCCAAAGTAGTAAAACTTGAACAAAATTACCGTTCCACCCAGAATATTTTAGATGCAGCTTATGGCGTAATTTCCAAAAATATCAACAGAAAAGACAAAAAAGTTTGGACAGAAAATGTTGGCGGACAGTTTCTTACTTCTTTCGAGGCGGCAGATGAAAGAGAAGAAGCGGAATTTATAGTTGAAGAAATTAAAAAAAATTGTGATAGTAAGAGATCCTTCGCATACGCTCAGGACGGCACTGCGTGCCGGTTTTCCGATTTTGTGGTGCTTTATAGAACCAACGCTCAATCAAGAACAATAGAGGAAGCGATGCTGAGAAATTCCATCCCGTATAGAATTGTCGGCGGTTTAAAATTTTACCAGCGAAAAGAAATTAAGGATGTTATTGCCTATTTGAGGCTTATTAATAATTTTAACGATGAGGTTTCTTTTGAAAGAATCATAAATGTTCCTAAAAGAGATATCGGCGAAGTGACTTTGGGCAAATGGATAAAATTTGTTAAAGAAAATAATCATAACTTAATAAGCGCCGGTTTGAAAACCGTAGATAAGATTGAAATTACAAATTCCAAAGTGGATTCCATAATGAAATTTTGTGAATTTATTAGTCGTATGCATACCGCTAAAGACAAAATTATTCTTACCGATTTTATTCAAAAAGTTTTCATAGAGTCAGGTTATGAAAAATTTTTGCTTGATGGCACAGAAGAAGGCGAAATGAGACATGAAAATGTCCAGGAACTTTTAACAGTGGCCAAAAAATATGACGAATATGAAAATGGCGAGGGGCTGAAATTGTTTTTAGAAGAAGTGGCTTTGGTAGCGGATACTGACAATGTTGATCAAAACAGCGAAGCGGTTCATTTGATGACTCTTCATAGCGCCAAAGGATTAGAGTTTAAAACCGTTTTTATTATTGGACTGGAGGAGGGAATTTTGCCCCATTCTCGAAGTATGATTTCACCGCCTGAAATGGAAGAAGAAAGAAGATTGATGTATGTAGGTATAACTCGAGCTAAAGAAAAAGTCTATTTATTATTTACCCAGGAGAGAAATATTTTTGGATCAACCCAGATAAATCCCCCTTCCCGTTTTTTGGATGATATTCCCGAACATCTTCTGGAATCTCACGGGCAAAAACAAACAATATATTTCGGAAATACTGTAGAGAAAAATGAAACAAAAAATGACGGCAAACATTCTGTGCTTCGCACCGTGTGTTTTAAGGATGGCGACAAGGTAACGCATGAAACATTCGGAGAGGGAATGATTGTTTCCAGCCAAGGAGATATTTTGACAATTGCTTTTAAAAAAGTAGGACTTAAAAAATTGGCAGCTTCCATAGCGCCGCTTATAAAAAGTGACAAGTAATATGTGACAAGGAGTAAGTGATAAGTGACATGTGACAAGGAGTAAGTGACAAGAAGTAAGTGACAAGTGACATGTGACAAGGAGTAAGTAATAAGTGACAAGAGATATATGATAAGAAAAAATCCACCTCAAAGTGGATTTTTTTTTCTTATTACTTGTTCCATGACCCTTGCAACTTATTACTTGTCGCTTGTCACTAATATATAAAGCCCTTAATTACTCTTGAGCCGACAGTCATAGTCCTGGTGGATCTTTTGCCCCAGCCCCTGTAATTCATTTCAGAAATGGTAAATGATTTTCCGCTGACGCTTTCAACAATGGCTACATGCCCCCACCAAGATTCGGAACTGACCATAATAGCTCCGGCTTTCGGTGTTTTGCCGGTGGCATATCCGGCGGCCTTGGCGTGATAGAGCCAGGTTCCGGCGTTGCCTCCCCAAGGAACATATCTCTTGGAAGCTACATACCAGGTGCAATATCCATAAGGGAATCTGTGACCGGCGCCAGCTTTTCCGGAAAGGGTGGATTTTCCGCTTTGTTCAAATGACTCATAAGGACGAGGAGCAATGCCGATAGAAGAGCTTCCGTTTCTTGGAGTAGTTGGCTGGGCAATTTCTTTTTGTCCGTCAGGAATAACTATTTCTTGTCCTTCATCCAGCTCTCCATTGGCGGGCAAGTCATTAAAGGAAATAATTTTTCCTTTTTCCGCCTTATATTTTTCAGCCACACTATCAATTGTGTCACCTTTTTTTACTTTGTAAGTCATTCCAGAAACAGGCAGAATGAATATCTTGTCTCCGGGCATAATTTCATTGACGTTGTCCAATTCATTAGCCCATAAAATAGTGTTGACACTAACTTTATGGCTGGCGGCAATAGCGCCAACCGTATCTCCGGCCTGAACTTCATAAATAACCACTCCTCCGTCTTCTTCCGGATCTTTTTTAACCGGGCTGGTGCTGGCTACCAGCGCCTGCCCTTGCATCATTAAAGTTTCGTCCTCTTCCTCTTTCATGTTGGGGTCGGGAGCAGTACTGGCTTCAGCTAAAGGCGCCAAGGCAACGTTGGTTTTCTTGTTGGCTTTTAAAAACATTTTATCCTTTAGAGGATTTTCATTGTTGTCCTCGGAGCCAAAATAGCCAAATAAAAAACCACTGGATTCGTGTCCTGCGGCTAAGTTTGTAGCAGAAACCAAAAGGGCGCTGGAAACTACCACTATAAGAGCAGAATAGTTTCGAAAAATATGCAGAACTTTGATGGTTCTTCGCTCTTTTATGAAACTGACGATTTTCTTTTGGGCCACGTGTATCTGGGCTGTCAGGCTTCGGTTATTCTTTTTTCCCAGCAAATTGATTGATATAGCTTCTATTAGTTTACTAATAGGAGTAACCTTTCTTGTGGCTTTTAGGCATCAGAAACGGCTAAAATGAATGTTTATAGCTGTTTCCTCAAATCCTTCACCCTAATTCTTACGTAATATAGAGTATAGTCCAAAGGGCCTTTTTTGTCAAAAGGATTATCCACAGGATACTTGTCTTTTTTCTTTTCCGGGCTTTTCTTGGTAAAGCGAGCTTTTTGGTATAAGATAGGGTTATGGAAAGCGTAAAAATAAGACTTTTTTATAAAAATGAAGATCAATGACTTAAAAACCCAATTTTTGGAATATTTGGAGATTGAAAAGGGTCGATCGCAAAAAACCATTGAAAATTACGACCATTATATCTCTCGGTTTCTTGATTTTGCCAAAATAACCGATCCCGGGCAGATTACGGACAGTCTTATTCGTAATTTTCGCATTTATTTGAACCGATTGGAAGATAAAAAAGGAAAAATGCTTAAAAAAGCGACCCAGGGGTATTATATTATAGCCATTCGAAGTTTTCTCAAATATCTGGCCAAAAGAGATATCAGCACTCTTCAGGCGGAAAAAGTGGAAATTGGCAAAAATCCAGCCAGAGAAGTGGAATTTTTAGAATCGGAAGAGATAGAGCGAATAATCGAAGCGGCCTCGGGAACTACATTCAAAACTCTTCGCGATCGGGCAATCCTGGAGATGCTTTTTTCAGCCGGACTTCGGGTTAGCGAACTGATTAATATTGACAGAGACAGACTCAACCTTAAAAGCGGCGAGCTTTCTGTTCGCGGGAAAGGCGATAAAATACGTGTGGTTTTTATCTCCGATACGGCCAAAAGAGCTTTGGAAGAGTATCTTAAAAAGAGAACAGATATTGACCCGGCTCTCTTTATTAGGGATCTGAAATCTCTCGAAAAGTTCAATAAAAAGGATGATGAGGGTAAAAACTCTAAAAAAGATAATTTGCGTCTTACTCCCCGTTCTGTCCAAAGAATTGTTAAATTTTACGCGGTAAAAGCGGGAATTGTGAAAAATGTCCATCCGCACACGCTCCGCCATTCATTTGCCACTGATCTTCTAATAAATGGTGCTGATATTCGATCAGTGCAAGCTATGCTGGGACATTCCTCCATTACTACTACCCAGGTTTATACTCATATAACCAATAAGCAGCTCAAAGAAGTGCATCAGGCGTTTCATGGGAGAAGAAGGAAAAAATAATGTATAGAATCAAAAACTAGCCCATACAGGCTAGTTTTTTAGTGGGACCAGCTGGATTCGAACCAGCGACCAAGCGGTTATGCTTCTCACTATTGCTTTCGCAACTTCTTTCGAATTTGTGAGCTGGACTATCCCTTCACCCTGCTTAAGCGGGGTGTCTGCCATCTAGTCTCTACACCTTTCTGCCTTATCGGCAGACTTGGCTCGGGATTATCATTTCTTATAAGGTAATAAGATTAAGATTTCCCCGAATTTGACAGAATTCACTTGAAAATTACTTTTCAAGCAGCCCTGTAAATATCATTCGTATTGTGTTATAATGTGATTATGAAACATATCATAACCTGCAAAATTTGTGGCAAAGTTTTAATAGGTAGGCAGACAATCTATTGCTCTTCTTCTTGCAAGAACAAATCTAATCAGTCTTACCGGGCCCAACAAGCTAGAGGCTTGAAAAGAAAAACAATACTTGTTGAAAAACTAGGAGGATGTTGCCAAATTTGTGGCTATAATAAAAATCTTTCCGCTTTAACTTTCCATCATAAGAACAGAAAGAAAAAGAGTTTTCAGCTTGACTTGAGATCTTTATCAAACAGGAAAATGTCTCATATTAATCTGGAATTAGAAAAATGTATTTTGGTATGCCAAAATTGTCATGCTGAATTACATCACCCGCAACACAATTTAGAATGAACTATTTGAGCCGCCTGCTCTACCGCTGAGCTATGGTC
>JAKQLJ010000035.1 GCA_029567195.1 bacterium
AATGGAACCGCCAGCAAGAGAAGCCCAAGTAGGAGCGCCGGTGCCGTTAGAATAAAGAACTTGTCCGGCCGTACCGGCAGAAGTGAAAGAAAAAGCGGTGCCGTTGGAATAAACGACAGAACCGGCAGAGCCCATAGTGGAAAGAGAAAGAGCACCGTTGGTCATAGTCAGCTTGTTGCTAGCTCCTTTATAAATGGAAAAGGAATTTCCGGAAGTTGAAATGGTCAACCCATTATACGTTTTGCCGGTAAGGGCCTTGGCAATATAGCCTGATTCGATAACATCCGCTTCCCAGGTTCCGGTGGAAATCGTCCCCACTTCAGTAACCTCAGGGATCATTGTTTCCAAAAGCTGTCCGGAATCATCAAGCACCGGAATATTGCCGGCATTTTCTCCGGTAACATGGCCTTCCAGATTCAGAGTGCTGATGGAAAGAGCCACCGCCCCCAGTCTTTTTCTGGGAACCATCTCGGAATCAGTATCAATTCTGATGCCCAAATAATATTCATCGTCATTAAAATTCAAGGTGGCCGGAAAAGCCTTATTCTCTCCCAACTGAGCTCTCAGGATTCCGTCCTTAAAATCGATGTCCTGAGTTTCTTCCCAGATAGGAGAATCAGAAGAAGAAGGATAAGGATCGGGAACGGTTCTGTCTTTTTTATAAATGGCAAACCGGACTTGATGAACACCGTTGGGCACGCTCTTGTTTTTGGAACTGATTATATAAGCGGAAACATCCAATTTTTTGAGAGTGGAAATGGAAGCGGTTTGAGCATGAGTGAAGAAAAAAGAGACAGCTAAAAAGGCTGGGATAAGAAAGAAAGATAATATCAGTTTTTGTTTTTTTTGGAGAATAACCATAAAGAGGATAAACACGCCGAAATTATTGGTTTTTTTCAACCGGTAACTACCGCCGAAAGCGGATGAAATTGGAAAATATTTTTATTCATTTTTACCTTAAAATTATACCACAAAAAGAAAGGAGAGAGAAGAGAAAAGTTGGGGATAAAAAAGACCCTCCAGACGGAGGGCAAAAAAATAAATTTTTATAGGAATTTTTTTATCAAAAAAATGGCAAATTTATAAAATCTTAATCAAATGCCCAGCCGAAAGTCTTGTCCAAAGCATCGGAAAGCATATCAAAAACAGAAACTTTTTCTGAAACGGTATAAACGCCGAAATGACCTGATTGATTTTCATTCCCCCACTTATCCCGGCATTTCACCTTGTAAACATAAGAAGTTTTTGGCTCCAAATTATTGATTATTATATTGTGATCGAAATTAAAAGATTCTTCTTTGACTGTTTCCACATCCTGTCCGTTGTTTTTGGAATATTCTATGTCTCCAACGGCCATTTTATTGGTTTTCCAGGAAACAACCAGCCGCACTTTTCCCTTTTCTTCCTTGGGCGGAATGAACGACTCGCTTTTTATATCCCCTATCTCCAGCGGCGCCATTTCTTCTTCTGCCAGTGCCAGAATGTCTCCGCCTACGCTTACTTGTCTGGCTTCAAAATTTTCGCTCATTTGCACTGCGCCCACATTGATGCTGGCAACATTGTTTTCTTCTCCTCTCACCACGCCCACTATCTTATCATCAGAAACAGGAACAATGGAAATCTTTTTTTCATCCTTGTTTTCATTTCCCCGCTTTTCCAAAAAAGAAGAAATTCCGGACAGCACCATGACGGCCAAAAGAAAAACGAAAGAGATTCGCATTACCTTCATATTTTTCCCGAAACGGGGGTTTTTTGTCTCCGTTTCTGAAGAAAAAAACAATATCTTGTCCTCCGCCAAATTATTTTCCGGATAAACTATTTTTTCCTCGGCCAAAAAATCTCTTTCGCCTTTTTTCTTCGGCCTAGTTTTCTTAATTTTTTTCTTTTTTGTATCCGGCATAGTGGAAAATTATTTCTAACGTTTGGCTGATTTTAATTAAGCCCTGCTTTATATTTTTAGTAAGCCTTAATCTTAACAAAACTTTATCCTCTGTTGTCATTCCCGACTTGATCGGGAATCTAGTCTCGTATTTTAGCTTATTCACTGGATTCCTGGTCAAGCCAGGAATGACATAAAGTGAAATTAATGTTAAATGAGTCTGTTATTTATAATTATAATTCCTGCCATTGATAAGCGCAAATTGAAAAACAAAAACCGCCCCTATTCTCGGAGCGATTTTTTAAATTCCAGATATAAAAATAATTTATTTTTTCAATTCTTCTTCCACAATCTTGCGGATCAGCTGACCGTCAGCCTTTCCTTTCAGCCTGCCCATTATAGCGCCCATGGCCTTTCCCATTTCGTTTGAACCCCCAATTCCCAACTCGGAAATTATTTTTTTCACTTCTTCCCTGACTACCTCTTCACTCATTTGTTCCGGCATATAGGCGGTTAAAATTTCTATCTCCTTTTTTTCTTTTTCCGCCAAATCCGATCTTCCTCCCGATTCATATTGGGCCATACTGTCCTTTCGCTGTTTTATGGCGCGAACCACCACTTCTTGTATTTCCTCATCCTTCAATCCTTCTTCCTTTTTCTTTTTTTCAATCTCCGCATTTTTTATCATCGAATCAAGCATTCTCAAAGTATCGCGCTTAAAAGCATTACCTTCCTTCATGGCTGTTTTTAAATCCTCGACAATTTTTTGCTTTAACATAAATGATACGATAAGCGGTTTATTTAATAAGTTTCTTTTTGACGTTTTTAAAGTTTTCATCGTCAAACTTGCCCATTTTTTTGAGCTTGTCAACCATTTTTTTAACCTTGGCCTTATACATCGCCCCTTCTCTCACTTGCCTTTTGCTTTTTTCTTCCTTTCTAAAACGGGAACGTCTGGCCTGCACTAAAACTCCGCTTTGTTGAACTCGGCGGCTGAATCTTCTAATCAAACTTTCAGATGTCTCTCGGTCTTTCTTTTTTACTTCTATCATAGGAAACCTCCCTTCTTTAAAGTCACATATCACACAACGCGTAACAAAATATTTGCTATGTGTTATGTATTACGTGTTACGTGATTTACATTATCGGGTGAATATTTTCGTGAAGCATCGCTCCGCCGATTAAATGGAGATGAAGATGAGGCACTTCCTGCCCGCCCCATTCTCCTACCCGAAATAACAGTTTATACCCTTTGGGGGATATGTCAAACTCCTCGGCTATTTTTTTGGCCACCAATATCATTCGGCCGGCTAAATTGGCATCCGCTTCTTTCAAATCGCTGACGCTTTCAATGTGTTTTTTGGGAATAATCAAAACATGAACCGGTGCAATAGGCCGGGCATCTTTGAATGCCAGAATATCATCATCTTCATATACGGTAACGGCGGGAATTTCTTTCTTAATAATTTTGCAAAAAATACACATATTTTCAATATCTAATACTTAATACTCGGGTCCGGTCGCATTTTATGCAAAATACCGACCGCTAAATGCTTAATTTATTGGCTGATTTTAATTAAGACCTGCTTTGTATTTTTAGTAAGCCTTGATCTTAAAAAAAACTTTATCCTCTGTTGTCATTCCCGACTTGATCGGGAATCTAGTCTCGTATTTTAGCTTATTCACTGGATTCCTGGTCAAGCCAGGAATGACATAAGGTGAAATTAATGTTAAATGAGCTCAATTATGATTATGATATATTACTACATTGTCCGTCTTTAGTTTCTTCTTGATATGATCGACTAGTTTGTCCATACTGACGGTTTCCTGGACCCCGGTTGTCATATTCTTAACAATGACTGTTCCGTCCAATGTTTCTTTTTGCCCCAAAATCAGCGTTAATTCTACCCCTAATCTATTGGCCACCTTGAGTTGAGATTTCAAACTTCCCCGCCCAAAACTTTCCGCCACTAAAATAGCGTTTTTTTCCAGCTCTGAAAAAAGTTTGAGGCTTTTCTTTTTGGCTAAGTTTCCCAATTGCGCCAGAAAAACACGGGGCTTGGGCGGCTTATACGATTTGGCCTGGACTCTTTTCATTTCCAGAATTATTCTTTCCATCCCCAGAGCAAAACCGATAGCCGGAGTGTCCTCTCCACCCATCATTTTGATGAGCTTGTCATATCTCCCGCCGCCGCCAAGCGAATTTTTTCTGCCTTCTTCCAATCCGGACCAGATCTCAAAAACCGTTTTGGTATAATAATCCAAACCGCGCACTAAATGCGGATTGATGATATATGGCAAATCAAGTTCATCCAAATATTCCAGTAACGTTTTGAAATGAACCCGGCAATCTTCACAAAGATGATCAATGGATTGCGGAGCGTTGGCCGCCACCTGCGAACATTTATCTTCTTTGCAATCAAGAATTCGAAGCGGGCTTATTTCCAATCTTTTTTTGCAATTTTGGCAGAGCTTGTTTCTCTTTGATTCCAAGTAATTGGTCAAAAGTTCGATATAGTCCTTGCGGCAAACAGGACAGCCGATGGAATTAACCTGAATTTGCACTGATTTTATGCCCAAAGACTGGACTACCCGATGAGCAACCTGAATCATTTGAGCGTCAAGAATCGGATCTTGCTCGCCAAAAGCGTCGTAATTCACTTGATGATGTTCCCGATATCTTCCTTCCTGCGGCCGGTCATAACGATAAACGGAACCGGTAGAAAAAAGTTTTACCGGCTTGGCCAAAACGTTCATTCCGTTTTGAATGTATGATCGGCAAATCCCCGCCGTGAATTCCGGACGAAGAGAAACTTTGTCTCCGCCTCTCGTCACAAAATTATACATTTCTTTATCCACTATATCCGTTCCTTCTCCGATACTGCGAATGAACAGATTGGAATATTCAACCACCGGAAGATCAATGCGTGAAAAACCATAGTCGCGAGCCAATCTTTCCGTCACTCTTCTCAATTGTTCCCAGTAAGGCTGATCAGCAGGCAAGATATCCTTCATTCCCCGAAGCGTCTGCAGAATAATCGGTTCCACAATTTTTTCCGTTTTAGCCAGCGGAGCTTTTTTCTTGACTATCTTTTTGCCGGCTGTTTTTTTATTCTTTAATTTAGGCATAAAAAAAGTTATTTAAATCAAAATTTATTAAAAAATTGAAGCCTTATTGACCGGCCAGGCGCGAAGCAACACCTTTCCGATGA
Source organism: bacterium (assembly GCA_029567195.1). GTDB lineage: Bacteria > Patescibacteriota > Minisyncoccia > Moranbacterales > UBA2206 > JAKQLJ01. Next base: position 5,092 of record JAKQLJ010000035.1, read on the forward strand.
CATGTTTTTCCTTGATCGGCCCCCAAACACGAGAATCGGAACTAAACTGCCGGTTATCGCCCATCACAAAATATTCATCTTTTTCCAAATTAACGGTCATATCCCCGTTAGTTTTGACGGTCTTGTCCAAATAAACATTCTCGTCCAAAACAAAGCCGTTCGGATTCTTATCATTAAATATTTTCACTTGGTTGTTTTTTATTTCGATTTTTTCTCCCGGAAGACCGATGACTCTTTTTATAAAAAACTTCCTAGTATCCAACGGATAGCGAAAAACAATCACTTCCTGCCTTTCCACATCCTTAAACGGTTCAATGGTAAAAAAATCATTGCCTTCGGCGCCTACGCTGGTTTTTTTATACCCGAATTCGTTGATGATGAGATATTCGCCATCTTCAAAATTGGGCTCCATGGAGGCCCCTTGGACAAAGAAAGGCTGAAACAGAAACACTCTAACGGGAACAATTATTATAAAAGCCAGAGCGATTATCTTAATTATTTCCAATATAAAGCTTCCCACTCCGGCGTATCGGTCATACTCTTGATTTTTTTCTTCTTGTGGTTTTTCCAACATTATTTTTCACTAACTCTTCTAATATATCAGCAATCGACCCTTTTGACAAGAGTAATTTATGCCTTTTATAAGCCAAAATTTGACTTTACCTCTTTAGAGAAGTATATTTAATATAGACGCCGAGCGTTAACAGCCGATATTTTTATTTTAACATCAGGTAATTCATTATTCCATGGCATCGAATAAATTAATAGTCAAAATTATACTTTGGATAATTGCCCTTCTGCTTTTAGCGGCCGTTTCTTATGGTTCTTTTTTTATTTATAAAACTTATTCTTTGGGAAACAAGATAACTTTCGTGCCAAAAGAAGAAAATGGTCTGTGGAGCACTTTAAAATCCTTTTCTTCCAACGATGCCAATAATCTTCGAGGAGCAGAAAAAGGAAGAATCAATATCTTAATGCTGGGCATTGCCGGCAAGGGAAAGCCCGGACAAAATCTTACCGATACCATAATGATAGCCAGTATCAATCCCAAAACAAACCAGGTAGCCCTTCTTTCCATTCCCAGAGATCTTCATACGGAAATCCCCAACAGCAACATCTCCATGAAAATAAATTCTGTCTATCAGTTTGCTCTCAACAACAGCAACCACCAGGAGAAAGAAGCATCGGAAATAGTAAAAAAAACCATCAGCAGCATCACCGACCTTCCTTTGGATTATTATGTGATTATGAATTTTGACGGTTTCGTAAAAGTGATTGACGCCATTGGCGGAGTCAACATCACCAGTGAGCGGGATATTTATGATCCCCGTTATCCGGGACCGAATTATTCCTACGAAACTTTTGAACTTAAGAAAGGCTTCCATCATCTTGACGGCGCCACCGCTCTCAAATATGCGCGCGAAAGGCATAACGATCCCGAAGGAGATTTTGGCCGGGCTAAACGCCAGCAACAAATTCTTCAGGCCACCAAAAATAAAGTTTTTTCCGCCGGCACGGCCATAAATTTAAGGGCGGTTAATGATATTTTCAACGCTCTCGGAGATAATATTCGAACGGACATCCCTCCGGAAGATTTGGAAAGTTTTTTTAATCTGGCCAGAAAAGCGGACACCAATAACATTAATAATGTCGTGATTGACGCCTGGAACAAGGAAAGCCTTCTAAAAGTTTCCCATATTTTTTACCAGGACAAGCGCGCCTTCATTCTTGTTCCGCGCGTCGGCAACTGGAGCGAAGTTCAGGAAACAGCCCAGGAAATATTTGATCTTAATAAAATAAAAAGGAGGAAGGAGGAAATCGCCAAAGAAAAAGCCAATGTCGCCGTGATAAACAAAAGCGGCTACAGTCTCTTGGCAAGCAGGATAAAAAATCTTTTGAGTGATAATTTTAATTATAAAAATGTCATTGCCCTTAACGATTCCTCTTCTGTTTTGGAGGAAAAAACGATTGTTTACGACCTGACTTCCGGAACCAAACCTTTCACTCTTGACGAACTCATCATCAAACTTCCGTCTTATGCTTCCTATTCCTTGCCGGAAGAGTATAAAAAAACCGTCCAAAACACTTCTCCGGATATTGTTATCGTCCTTGGAAAAGATATCGTGGAGAAGTATAATAAAGAAGAGGATTCCATTGAAGACTACAGAAATTCCACCGATGCCAATGAATATTCGGAATTTAGGAATGAATAAATAATTTTTAACTGAAAATTATGCTTGCTATTATCGGCCTGGGCAACCCGGGGAAAAAATATGAGCACACCCGGCACAATGTCGGATTTATGATGGCAGATAGGATAAAAAACGCTTATCATTTTTCTGATTTTGTTTTTAATAAAAGTTTTGATGCGGAAATGTCGGAACTATCCGCTAATTTAGAAAAGGTTTTGTTGGTTAAACCCCGGACTTTTATGAATAAATCAGGCGAATCGGTAAGAAAAATTATGGCCTTTCACAAAGACAAGATTGCTCCCGAAAACATAATCGTAATTCATGACGACATTGACCTCCCTTTGGGAGAATGTAAAATTGCCAATAATTCCACTTCGGCTGGCCATAATGGAGTGCAGGACATCATCGAAAAAATTGGCACCAAAAATTTCAAAAGAATCAGAATCGGCATTGCCAATGAAAAGTTAAGAAACCCGATTGATCCCAGCGACTTCGTTTTACAAAAATTTTCCGAGGAAGAATTGGAAAAAATATTTGGCAAAATAAGCGAAAATGTTCTCCGGGAAATAGAAAAGTTTTTCTGATTAGCTGGCGGTTTTATGAAAAATGGATGATTCTTCATTTTTAAACCGCATTTGTTGGAAAAACGTATAACCAAAGCAAAATTTAAAAAACCGCAAACGAAATTTCGTTTGCGGTTTTTTTGTTTTCTTTCGCGATATTACACGAAAAACCGAGAGACTAGCTTTTTCAATCTTGTCCAGGACAGAGAATTATACAAAATGGAATCGCTATCCGTAACCAATGATTCACCTAACTGAATTAGAACTGAAGCCTTGCCGGGTGAACCGTCATCGCTTTTGAATTGTATCTCGATATTCGCATCATCTCCGGGCGTATCGTTACGCCGCATAAAAAGGGAAACTTCTGTGGAAGATTTGATTTCCGCCTGCATCACCTTCCAATCGCTTATCTCCGGCATACCATAGCAGAGAAATTCTGCCATTCTTTTTACTCCTAAATCAATTTCCGCATCTCTGAAGAAGTTCTCTGGAAACATACCTCCACCTCCTTTTTGAAAAATTGTTAACGTCTTTTATATTATTTCATTGTAAAGGCTACTCGCCTTTTCGTCACTAGTCAATAAAAAATAAATGCGGCCAAGGGGCCTGCCCTCCGCCGCAAATTATTTCAAAACGTTCAATCAACTTTCACGGTTCCATCCATAAGAAGCTATCTCTTTAAGAATTATCAAAAAGAAATATTTTTTACCTACCGGCAAAAATTAAGGAGGGAATTTTTGCCCTGGAACTTATGGACAGAACCGTAAAAATCAATGCTTTATTTGAGCCTAAAATGAACAGCAAAAATCATCACTACGACATGCTAGTATAGCAAATTTAAAGACGTTTGTCAAGAGACAAACGTCTTAAGCAAAAAGATATTGATTTATTTTTTATAGCCCGTGATTGACCTTATTCAAATTATGTTCTTCGGCAGTTTTGGCAAAATAAGTTTTTCCCGTTTCCGGATCAGAAAGAAAAAACATATAAGCCGTCTTCTGTGGATAAACCGCCGCTTTTATGGAAGCCAGACCCGGATTGCTGATCGGTCCGGGCGGTAAATTTTTATTTATATAAGTGTTATAAGGGGAATCTGTCCGGGTATCTTCATAAGAATATTGTTTTTTGTTCACGCCTAAAATATAGGCCAGGGTAGCACAACTTTGCAAGGGCTGGCCGATAGAAATCCTGTTCCAAAAAATTCCGCTGACAACCCCTCTGTCTTCCGCGCTCCTTACTTCCATTTCAATGATACTGGCCATAGTCATTATTTCATTTAAACTTTTGTTTTGGATTTTGATATCGGAAATGATTTTTTCATCCAGCTTATCCTGAAAATTATCAAGCATTTTCCAGATAATTTTTTCCGCGCTTGATCCGGGAACAAAGAAATAAGTATCGGGAAAAAGATAGCCCTCCAAACTTTTTATTTCCGGGTCGTTCAAGAACCCATATCGTTCCTTGAATTTTTCCGGTTCCTTCACCAACTTCAGAAATTCGTCTCCGTTCAAATTATTTTCTTTGAGACGGTCTGCCATCTTGACGCTTCCCCAGCCTTCCGGAAAAGTTATTTTTATATAATTTTCTCGCTCTCTGGTTATCATCTGGGCAATTTCCGGAATAGTCATTCTTCCTGAAAATTCATAATCGCCCGGCAGAATTTTGCCGAGAAGATTTTGCGACCTCATATAATAGTAAAAATAAACCTTTCCTGATATCAGTCCTTCCTCTTTTAATCTTCCGGACACGGTAGTGTTGTTCTCGCCTTTGGTTATTTTAAAAGCGGTTGATTCCTTATTTTTTCCGTGCGAATGATAGACCTGATAGCGGAAATAAAAAAATCCCCCGATTATAACGAGAAGAGTCAAAATAAACAAAAAAAACTTATTTTTAAATATTTTCATTTTTAGAATAAATTTTAAATAAAAAATTAATTTTCCGTTATCAACGGAACAAAAGCAAAACCCGGGTATTCTTCCTTGTAAAAATCATCTTCTCCTCTTTTTTCCAAATACCACAGGCTGTGCCGGACGGGAATAACCATTTTTCCTCCGATTTTTAATTGTTTTTTCAGAGCGTCAGGGACAAATTCAGCTTCCGCAGAAACCAAAATTCTGTCATAGGGCGCTTCTTGGGGAAAACCTTTGTTGCCATCGGATAAAATAAATCGGGCAATTCCTTTTTTTACGAAGCTGAATTTATCAACGTTTTTTTCTCCTATTTTCCTCAATTCCTCTTTTATTTCCAGAGCAATAACTTTTCCATTTTTTCCTACCACGTAGGAAAGAAGGGCGGTTGTCCAGCCAGATCCGGAACCGACATCAAGAATTCTTTGATCGCGCTGAGGATCCAAAAGATCAAACATAAAAGCTACTGTCAATGGCTGGGAAACAGTTTGCCCATAACCGATCGGCAAGGCGATATCGACACTGGCCTGGCTTTCAAACTCGGGCGGAACAAACTCAATACGACTGATCTCGGAAAAAGCATCAATAATTAGATCAGCTTTCAAATATCCTCTTCTCATCAAGTCATTAACCAGCTTGCTCATCTTTATCGCATAACATAAAACACAGAATATGAAACAAAAAAATTAGCGTTTCATCATTATATGTTTTGCGTTTTATGGTTTAAAGCCCCATTACCTGAATAACGACATCTCTAGTTCTGGCACCGTCCGTTTCCGCCAAAAATATGCTTTGCTTGTCCGTCAGGGACATATGGCCTTTTTCAATCGGCACGGTCTGGCTAACACCCAAAAGCATAGTTTTACAATGGGAATGGCCATTGCTTCTGCCGTCCGATTTGTTGTTACGGCTCAATTCGAACAAATCATGGGAGTAGCGATCGGAAACGGGAGCCAACCGGTATAAAACTCTCATAAAATCCTGAAGGAGCATATTTTCGTTGTGGTTTATCACTATCCCTGCCGTGCTGTGGGGAGAGAAAATAAGAACCTGTCCTTCGCGCACTCCCGATTGGGCAATTATTTCTCCCACCTTGCTGGTGATATCCACAAATTCTATCTGGGTTGTACTTTTGATTTCTATTTTTTGTTTGTATATTTTCATAAAACATAAAACACTTGGCATAAAACAAAATTTGTTTTTATATGCTTTCTGCCGCGTGTTACATGATACGTGTTACATATTATGCGATTTAAACACACCAGCCACGGCTTTCATCACCCGTTTGTCTAGTGCCTTTGGTATTATATTACCACTTGTCGGTTTTTTTATCAATCGGGAAATCGCCAGAGCGGCTGAAATTTTATGATCTTCGGTAATATTTTTAACGTTATGATCCAGAGCACCCCTGAAAATTCCGGGAAAAACCAAAACATTATTTAATTGGTTGGGGAAATCAGATCGCCCGGTGGCAACAATTTTAGCTCCGCCCGCTTTAGCACGATCAGGCATAATTTCCGGAATAGGATTGGCCATCGCAAAAATAATCGCATTTTTATTCATACCTTTTATATCTTCTTCGGTTAAAATATTAGGAGCGCTCACTCCGATAAAAACATCTGCTCCGCTGAGAGCTTCCCGCACTCCGCCTTTTTGAATTTTTCCGTTGGTAATTTCGGCCAATTTAATTTTGGCCGGATTCAAATTGTCCCGGCCCTTATAAATGATCCCACTGCTGTCCACCATTATTATATTTTTTACTCCGTATCTCATTATCAGTTTTGCCGTAGCAATTCCCGCCGCTCCTACTCCGGAAATGACAACTTTTATTCTTTCTGCTTTTTTGCCGACAACTTTAAGGGCATTGATAAGTCCGGCCAAGATAACAATGGCTGTTCCATGCTGGTCGTCATGAAAAACGGGAATGGGCAGTTCTTTTTTCAGCCGTTCTTCAATTTCAAAACATCGGGGTGCGGAAATATCTTCAAGATTAATTCCGCCGAATGTCGGGGCTAAATTTTTTATGATTTTTATAATTTCTTCTGTGTCCTGGGTATCAAGCACTATCGGAAATGCATCTACCTTGCCTAATTCTTTGAAAAGCAAAGCCTTGCCTTCCATCACGGGCAAAGCCGCCTCCGGACCGATATTGCCCAGACCCAAAACCGCGCTACCGTCTGAAATAACGGCAATGGCATTTTTTTTAATGGTGTATATCTTGGCTAAATTTTTATCCTTAGCGATGGCACGCGAAACTTCCGCTACGCCCGGAGTATACAAAACAGCCAGGTTTTTACTGGTAAGTTTTAGTTTGGATTTTATCTCGATTTTCCCACCGATCTTTTTGGAAAGTTGGATGGACGGATGGTTTGTTTGACTTTTCATAGATTTAGGTGTATAATAGTACGTTGTAGCTAGGATACCGTTTTAACTAAAATGGCTTAAATAAGATCTTTAACAGCGAGGGTGTGATGAAAAAAAGGACTTATTGGTTTGTTTGGTTCGGATTTGGCTTATCATTTGGTGAGGGAAATATAGTAGTCGAATCTCCAACGGAATTCTTTCTTGTTAAAGAATGCACGAGATTTATCGAAAGTATGTTGAAAGATGCTAATGTGCAGTTCGTACCTGGGACAGTCATTATAAGAAATTACATTCTTTCCTCAAAAGAAGCTTGGGAAGAATTCAATAATGACTAATAGAGCATTCCTTTTTTCCAAGGAGCTTCCAATGCCCGACAATTCGGGATTGGAGGCTTTTTTTATTTCAGTACTTGGAAGCTTCGCTTCCAAGTGAATATCACAATTATTCAATAATGCAATTTTCAATTTTTTTAAGATATTCCTTTCTCTCTTTCATGCTCTTTAAAAATTTTTCCGCGAATTTTTTATATTCTTTCTTATCTTTAAATTGACCTAAGACCACATTTTTATTATGACACAATTCCATTTTAAAGTCTTTTGTGTATTCATCCCAACTTGACTTGGAAGCGAAGCTTCCAAGTCTTGTCTTATGGATTGCGTTATTTAGATTTATGTAAACACTCAAATGCAAAAGATATTCATTGCTGTTTATATGTCTGGATTGAAATATTCCCTGAAATAAAACTCCGCTTCTCTTATATTTATTATTAAAATATTTCGTATATCCGGTACCCACTCTATGCATAAATTTTTCAATTCCCTTATCGGCAATCTGTTCTAGAATAAAATGGTAATGATTTTGACTGACTGAATAACAAATAATATCCACCAGCTTGGAAGCTTCGCTTCCAAGCTGGGTTTTCTTTTTGAAAGAATTTTCAAATATACTCCCGATAGGTTTTTCTGTGTTAAATTCCGAAATACTCTTAAAAAATCTGCCGAGATCATCATTATCCTGAAATAAATTCCTTTTTTCAACTCCCCTGTTATAAATGTGATAAAATTCGCCAACAGCGAATGGAATTTTACGCATTTTATTTACTTGGACATTGGATGTCCAAGTGTTTTTTATTTTAATTTTAGAAGTTTATAGACGCTAGCGGCTGCAATGGCGCCTTCGGCTGAAGCCGTGATAACCTGGCGGAATTTATTAGAACCGGTAGTAGCATCTCCAGCCGCAAAAACTCCGGAAATATTTGTGCCCATATCTGGACTGACGATAATATATTTTTGCTCATCAACTGCCACACCCAGATTGGTCGCTAGAGATACGCCCGGTTCTGATCCAACTTCCACAAAAACGCCGTCGGTTTTCAAAAATGTCTTGTCATCATACGGCTTATCCAAGATTATCTTTTCCACCTTATTCTCCCCCTTTATTTCCAAAATATTAGTTCCATAGATAAGCTCAATTTTGGGATTATTATTAAGCTTCTCAACCCAAATAGGATCGGCTGTCATTTTGTCACGCCTGAAAATTACATATACTTTATGGGCATGGTCTGCCAGTTCCATAGCTGTTACCGCCGCGCTGTTGGCGCCGCCAATCACTGACACAACTTTTTCCTTAAAAAACATGGCATCGCAAGTGGCGCAATAAGAAACACCCCGACCGGTAAATTCCTTTTCGCCCGGTATATTTATCTTTTTATATTCCGTTCCCAGAGCCAAAATCAAGGAATGAGCTTGATACTTATGGCCTGATGCCTCAACGACAAAAACATCTTCTTCTTTTTTTATGGCTGAAACCGATTCCTTATTTATCCTCATACCCAGATTTTCCATTTGTTCCAAAACCCGGGATATAAAATCACGCCCGGAAATGGAAGTAAATCCGGGATAATTTTCCAGCGTTCGTATTTCCGTTATCTGTCCGCCGGGATTCATTCCGAAAATAAGATGATTTAGTTTGTAGCGTGAAGCATAAATGGAGGCACTAAGACCGGCCGGTCCGGCACCGACAATTATTAAATCGTAAACGGTGTTGTTCATATGAAAGAATTAAACAAGCCCCGCACCCGCAAAGAATACTTTCGGGACAGAGGTGAATAATGTTTTAAATTTTTTCCAACTCTTCTTTTAATGTTTCCTTGGCCTGCAACCCTACCAATTGTTTCGCCACTTTTCCGCCCTTAAAAATCAAAATGGAAGGAATGGACATAATGCCGAATTTTCCAGCTGTTCCGTTGTTTTCATCCACATTAAGTTTGCCTATTTTGACTTTATCCCCCATTTCTTTGGCCAGTTCTTCGACTATTGGCCCCATGACTTGGCAAGGTCCGCACCAAGGGGCCCAAAAATCAACCAGCACCGGTTTTTCACTTTTTATCACTTCCGCGTCAAAATTTTGGTCGGTAAATTCCATAGCCATAAGTTTATTGGCATATCAGCCTGTCAGCATATTAACATTCTGATATGTCATTTTATAAAATGTTTAGACCTACTCCCCGATAATATCATACTGATTTAATATGATTTTTATTTCATTCTCCAAATCTTCTCTGGCGTTTGGCATATTCGTCCAGCGCTTCGTCATATTTTTCCTCATTAAAATCCGGAAAATTAAGTGGAGAAAAATAATATTGGGCGTCGGCTATATCCCACATCATAAAACCGGTGCTGTTGTGGGGCTCTCCTCCGGTTCTGATGAGATAATCAACGGCTGGAATTTCAGC
>JAKQLJ010000037.1 GCA_029567195.1 bacterium
AATCACATCGTCCGCTTCAAACCCTTGCTTTTCCAAAATGGGAATATTCATTGCCCGCACCACCTCTTTGACGCGTCCAATCTGCGCATATAGTTCATCCGGAGCTTTCACTCTCGTTGCTTTGTATTCTTTGTATTCCTCATGCCGAAAAGTCGGTCCGGCCAGGTCGAAGGTAGCAATGATATAGTCCGGCTGGAATTTGGCAATCACCGAAAGAATGGTCGAAGCAAACCCATAAACCGCATTGACCAGCTCACCGCTTTTTGTTGAAAGCGGCGGCAGGGCATGATAAGAACGATGAATAATAGCATTGCCATCAATAAGAATCAATTTTGGAGATGATTTATTCATATCCTAAGTATAATTTGAGATTTAACTTAAGGCAACAAAAAAAGAGTTGTCTTAAAACAGCTCTTTTTTGAAAAATTAGACCTAAAAAATATTATTTTTCTAAAAGCTCCACACTGCTTATTATTACATTTTCAACCGGCCGGTCATTAGCCCCAGTCTGAACATTTTCAATCTTGAGCGCCGTGTCCATGCCGGAAACTACATGGCCAAAAACGGTGTAGCTGGGAGGAAGCGGATAGCTGGGGCTAGCCGTCACAATAAAAAACTGGCTGCCATTGGTGTTGGGCCCGGAATTGGCCATAGCGAGCGTTCCTTGGGCGTATTTTTCCGTTCCTTTGAGCTCATCGGCAAACTTATATCCCGGTCCGCCAGTTCCCCACATATTTATTTTACTTTCATCTTTTGAAAGAGGATCGCCGCCCTGAATCATAAAACTTTTAATTACCCGGTGAAATTTGGTTCCGTCATAAAACTTTTCATTTGCAAGTTTTAGAAAATTATTGACTGTGTTTGGCGCGTTTTTCGCGTCAAATTTTATCTTAATGTCGCCAAGGTTGGTTTTGAGCGTTGCTTCCATATATTTTTTAGATAAATTATTATTTTCATCATTTTCCCCTTTCACATTTCCCTCATTAAGAGCGTTTTGCAATCTTTCGTTTTCCTTATTTACCGCGTTATTTGTATCTTCATGCGCTTTTTTGTTGATATCGACCATCTCAGGCACATAATTGGCTGCATCTTCGATCGGCTGTTCTGCGGCTTTTTTTACATCAGATCCCACGCAACCGGACAAAAGAGCGGCCAAAAAAATTATGCTGATGGATAATAATATTTTTTTATTCATTTCTTTTGTTTTTATTAATTAGATAAACAATTAAAAAAATAATCAGATAAATTAAAATAAAAATAAAGATCCAGCCATTGCGTTCCAGGCGGCAGCCGATTATGCTTTTTTTGTCCCGGCACCAGCTAAAAAACCGGTTTTGCAGAAACGGGAAAACCACCCAAGCCGGAACAATAAAATATTTGTCGAAAATATAAAGAGCAACGTTGATAATGCTGCCGATTTGCAATGTTACCTTCAAATTATTATTTAATTTTATTTTCATAATTATTTTGCCATCCTGAATATGCTTACCTCGCCGGCAGGCATGGAAAGTTTGGAATGGCAATTATTTAATGCTTATTTTTCTTTCCTTTTCGCCGATCCATTCGAATTTAATCCAAAGCGCGTCAGCCGGAATAATTTTTTTAATCCTATCCGCCCACTCAATAATTATAACATTTTTTTTATTCCCCGTAATTTCCTGCCAGCCAAGACTTAAAATGTCTTTAGAATTAACTCTGTATGCATCGATGTGATAAATATTCTGGAACATGGAGCATGGGACATGGAGCATGCCTTTGTTTTTTGTTTTTTGTTTTTTGTTATGTGCTTTATGATATTGCTTCATCACTACAAATGTTGGGCTGGTATACGGCCCTTTAATCCTTAGCCCCTTTAAAAACCCTTGCGTAAAGGTAGTTTTCCCGCATCCTAAATCGCCTTCCAGGGCTATAATTTTCCCGTCTTTCAATTCCTTAGCTAGAATTTCGCCTAGTTTTTGGGTTTCTTTAGAATTTTTAGTGATAAATGTTTCTTGCATATTTTAATGTTAACTTGGATTTTTAATTAAGTCGAGACTCACCCTGTTGAGTAATTTTTGAGTGATTTACATTAAGTGTGCATGGAGGGTTTACCCTGTGGAATTCCGCCGTAGGCGGACGGCTACGCCGTATTCCACAGGGTAAATTTGACACAAAAATCAATCCTTGCTATTTTACACAACTAACTTGCCGGTCCGAAGCTAAAAAATAACTCGGTCATTCTTATGTCTCTCACTCCCCAAGAACAATTCAAGAAATTTCTGGAAAGTTCCAAAGATATCCTTATTCTTATTCCGGAAAATCCTTCTGCTGACGCAGTTGGATCCGCTTGGGCACTCTATTTCTTCCTCCAAAACAAAAAATTAGTTCCGACAATTGCTTTTTCCAACAATTTATCCCAAAAATACAGTTTTTTGCCAAAACCTGAACGAATTCTTTCTGAAATTTCCGGCGCACGCGATTTTGTTTTGTCTTTCGATATCAGCCGAAATAAAATCACAGGTCTCCGAAGCGAAGAAAAGGACGGAAAATTCGTCATCTATCTAACTCCGGAAAAAGGCACTATTGATCCGAGGGATTTTTCGTTTATCTTGGCCAAATTCAAATATGATCTCATAATCGCGCTCGACAGTCCGGATTTGGAAAAGCTTGGAAAAATATACACGGAAAATACTGATTTGTTTTTTGAAGTTCCTATTGTGAATATAGATCATCGAAGCGATAACGATAATTTCGGGCAAATTAATCTCGTTGATGTGACTGCCTCATCCTGCTCGGAAATTCTCTCAGGAGCGTTTGAAAGCA
>JAKQLJ010000053.1 GCA_029567195.1 bacterium
AATATTTCTCACTTCCAGTTTAGCTGAAAAAGTATAAGAATAAGTATTATTCAATACGACGTAGAGCCAGAGAAAAACGGTGAAAACGAAGATCCAAATCTTAGTACGCGTGTTGGTGGTAATCCATTTTCGGACGGCTTGACTGATATTCCGATAGGACAATTTTTCCTTAAATTTACGGCGTTTTTCTTTAAGATTTGGATTCATACAACTTTGCAAAATAACAAAGGGGCTGGCAAAATCCAAGCCCCTTATATCATTTAAACGATTTCAGGCTCCTTATTTTTCAGCGGTATCGTCAGCGGCTGATTTTTCACTTTCGGCCTGCGGTTTAGATTTTTTTGCAGTTGATTTGGCGGAAGTTTTCTTGGTCTTTTCTGTAGTGGCTTTGGTTTCTTTTTTGGTTTCTACTTCAGGTTTTTCCTCGGCAGGTTTTTCTTCAGAAATGACTTTTTTGGTACTTTTTTTCTTGGGCTTTTCTTCTTCTGGGGTGAGATCTTCTGGTTTTTCGACCTTTTCCGCTTTCTTGGCTTTTTTGACTGGAGATTTAGCCTTTGCGGCTGATTCTTCTTCTTTTTTCGGAGTTTTTTCTTCCGATTCGGCGATTTTCTGAATTATTTCACTCGGAATTTCGAGTTTATTAGTCGTTTCAGCCTGTTGCATCATATAAGCTTCTACTTCGGTCTTAGGTTCGCGCGGAATAGCCTGCTCGCGTGATAGTACGATTTTCTTTTCGTGTCGGTTGACTTCCAAGACCTTGAGTTGCAATTTTTCACCAATTTCAACTGCCTTGCTTAGGTCTTTACGATCTTTTTTAGGCATTTGTCCTAATGGAATTATTCCTTCGAGATCGTGTTCCAGATTGACCACAATGAATTTATCAGTCACTTTAGCGACTTCGCCTTCCACTATACTTCCGACGGAAAAAAGAGTTTCAATCATTGGCCAGGGATCTTCAGTAACCTGCTTTAAACCGAGAGAGATTTTGCGATTTTCCTTCGAGATTTCCAGAATCTTGAATTCGACTTCATCGTCTTTTTTTAGCAATTCC
>JAKQLJ010000024.1 GCA_029567195.1 bacterium
CATCGGCAAACATTTTTACCAGCTCCTTGTCTGTCGAATAACCAAAAGCACGAAGAAGTGAAGTGATTGGAACCTTTCTTTTTCGGTCTATTTTAACAGAAATAGCCCCGTCAAAATCAGTTTCCATTTCCAACCAAGCTCCGCGATTAGGAATAATTTTAGCGCCAAAAAGCTTTTTTCCTTTTTGATAATTCATAGTAAAAAACACTCCGGGACTGCGGATTATCTGACTGACAACCACTCTCTCCACTCCATTTATAATGAAAGTTCCCCTGTCTGTCATCAAAGGAAAATCACCCAGGTAAATTTCCTGTTCTTTTATTTCTCCGGTTTTTTTGATGATGAGCTGAACTTTGGCGCGGAGAGGCGCTTCAAAAGAGATGTTCTTGTTTTTAGCCGTTACCTCATCATACTTCGGATCATCGAGGTAATATTCTTTTAGATACAACTCCAGATCTTTTTCGGTAAAATCATGGATCGGGTTTATTTCTTCAAAAAGCTCCTTTATTCCTTCTTCTAAAAGCCAATTATAGGAATTAAGTTGGGATTCAATAAGATTAGGCAAAGACACCATCAGCATTGGTTTAAAGAATCTTCTTTTGGATAAAGAAGACTCTGAACCAAAGGTATTTTTGACCTTTAGTTTCTTTTCTACTTTGAGCATGAGGGATATTCACTCACCTGCTACTCTTTTCGTTCATTTTCTTGGAAAAGAGGAGACCAAACGAGCTTTAACATTAAAGATGGTTAATTAAGCAACAAAAGGAAAATTTTATTTTTGCTATTAACTATTTTATCTTTCAGACAGAACACTGCCTTCCTACCTACTTGGCCAGTTTATGCTCCCTTATTTATAAGTCAGAAATATGAGATATTATATGCACAAACACAAAATAAACGCAAGTAATTGCATCTTTTCATGCTTTTGAATTTATTTTCTATGAAGTTTTTTCACCCGTATTTTTCTGTCAAGTTTAATCTATAATCTAATTATATAGATTTTTATAATCTTGTCAAATCTCAGCTTGTCTGCGGCAAAGAATCGTTAACGTGTGCTCTTTGCCGCTTTTTTCGCCCAATTTAAAGAATTAACCACGGATTTGGCAATACGATAAGAAGTGTAAGAATCCTTAATATCCGAAAAAAGTTCTGCTTTCTCCACATCTCTGGCCGTAAAACCATTCTTTTGGAGAATTTCCGCAATAAGCGGGAGGAGTTTTTCTGACAAATCATGATTCAAAGGAAAAACTGTCTTATCAATGATGTTTTTGTCCCTCAGGGATATTTCCACTTCTTTTTCCTTAATTTTAACCGATAGTTTCATAAAGACATAATTCCATAAAAAAGAAAAAAAATCAATCCTGAGCGCTCAGGATTGATTTTTTGCCTTTTAAGCTTAACCGATGCTAGTTAATTTGTCCGTTCCTTTGTCCATTTCCTTTGCAACCACAATTGCCATTTTTCATATTTAGACCTAATTCCTCCCTGATTTTGTCAGCTTCGTCATTTTTTCCCTCCCACATCAATCTTTTCATTTCAGCAAAACGAGGGAAATTTTGTTCATTTATCATCTGGCTAACTCGCCCCCGATTGCCCATCAATTCTTTCCATGCGTTATAGTCATTATTATTAATAGCACTGACTATTTTTTCATGACGCTCTGGGGAATAATTAGGACCATTTTTACCGGCATCTCCCTGATAGGCACTAGCATAAAGATTTCCTCCGATTATACCTATTCCCGCCAGAGTTAAGACGCCAAGAGCAATTTTTCGATACATAATGATTTGAATTTAATATTTATCCGGAAGCGGCCGACTTCCATGCTTTTTTTATTACGCCAGAAAAATTAGTTTCTGACATAAAAATAATTTTTATCTTCTCGTTTCCCTTCTCATCAGCTCTGCCTCCATCGAATTTTCTCTATTTTCCATTATTTTCATCATTCTTTTTCCCATCCAGGGCTTGATTTCTTGAGCTTCAAAATGCATTTTCTCCAATTCTTCACCGATAATCTTTATCGCTTCTCCCTCTGCCATATTTACTTTCGGACGGATATCGGCTTTGGAATAATCAACGTTCCATATCTCCCTGTTCCAATCCATCATTTCCAGACAGTGACATTTTTCGTCACTTTTCATTACCACCCCAGAAAGAAGCCCTTCGTCCGGTTGAAGCCAGAAAGTTTTGGGAGTCCGGGTAATTTTTTCGTAAAAAGATATTTTTTTCTCCAAATAATCTTCCATTTTGTCGGAAACTCCCAGGGTATAAAAGACAATTCCGCCCGATCCAATAATTACCACAAAAACCAAAGCGATATTTTTAAGCCGATATCGATAACCATTTCTGGTGCGTAAAAAATCAAAAACAGCTAGGAAAGAAGCCAATGCCAGAAGCAAAAACCAAAAATATGGCAAACCAGCAAAGAGAAGCCGAAAACCATTAGGCCTTCCCATCATATTTCCCGTTTCTAATCGATCCAAAAGTTCAACTATTAAACTAAAAGCCAAAGATCCCGAAGTTAAGAATGCCAAAAGAGCCAAACCGACAAGCGATCTTCGCAATGAAAAGCGCCATTTTGGCTTGGGCAAAACTTTTTCCTCCTTTATTTTTTCCAGTACTTTTTGGCTGATGGCTTGATTCATGGTATCAATTTAATATTATT
Source organism: bacterium (assembly GCA_029567195.1). Lineage (GTDB taxonomy): Bacteria > Patescibacteriota > Minisyncoccia > Moranbacterales > UBA2206 > JAKQLJ01. The sequence continues at coordinate 2,666 of JAKQLJ010000024.1, forward strand.
TTTCTTTATTTTCTTTTGAATGTCCTTTTTAGCCCTTGAAATCATCGTGCCAATCGTTCCAATTGGTTTTCGCAAGATGTCGCTGATTTCCGCATAGTCTTTTCCTTCCATATATTTTAATACTAAAACTTCTTTATATTCCGGCCGGGTAAGTTCCAGCACTTGAGCCATTTTTTCTGCCGTTATTTTCCGATCCAGATCTTTTACCATATCATGATCTGATTCTAATATATTCTTAAAACTCTCGTCTCCATCCCAAGAGAAAACATTTCTTTCTTTTTTGGTTTTTCGCCAAAAAGATATGACGTGATTGTGCGCAATACGATAAAGCCAGGAAGAAAACTTCAGCTTTTCATCGAAATCATTTATATTTTCATACGCTTTTATGAATATTTCCTGTCCCAAATCCTCGGCTGTCTCTTTGGGAACATTGGTAATTCTTCTGATATATCTCAGGATCTTATCTTCATAACGTTCCATAAGAGGCAAATAAAAATCAGGGTTAATTTTAGTTAACCCTGCCAGTTCCTCATCGGTTTTATTTTTTAAATTTTTATTTTCCATTATTAGACGTCTATACCTTTCGCCACTTCTCAAGTATTACGCCCGGCAGCAAAATTTATTTCGACCTCCTATTTTACCTTATTCCAGTCAAAATTCCAGGGGTCATCCTTACGTCCCGGGGCGATTTGGTTATGCCCCAATGTATATTTTATCTTATAGCGATTCCTTATGCTTCCGATAAGACTTTTTAGGGAAGAATACTGGCTTTTAGTATAATTGTCTGATTTAGTATTCATCATTTCGATACCAATGGAAAAATTGTTCACTCCCGACCTGCCATCCGGAACCTTGCTCTCGCCGGCATGATAAGCAATGTTTTTTTCTTCCACCAACCTATAAATTTTCCCTTCCCGGTCGATAAGATAATGAGGCGCCACTCCATATTCCTTGTATTCCTTTATAAGACCGCTGACGCTGTATGGATCGCTCCCTAAAGCATCATAAGAAGAATGGACGACAATAGCGTCTATTTTCCGCCCTTCTGCCTTTTCATAACCCCAACTGACCAATTTATTGGTTATGCTGGAAGAATTACTATCCTCATTTTTATCGCCCGCCTCGCTGGCTTTATTTCCCTCATTTTCCTCTGCTTCTTTGCCATTTGCCTGATTTATTTTTTCTTCCAAGTTCTCCTCTTTTTTTATGGATTCGCCGTTTTCAATCTTTCCTTCCGTAACTTCTTTTTCTTTTCCGGAAATATTGCTTATCTCCACTTTTTTGCTATCAAGAAAAAAGATGGATAAGAAAAACGCTCCAACAACAAAAGTCGCCGAAAAAACAATAATTTTTTTATACTTTCCTAAAACTTTCATAACACTATTCTAACACAATTGATTTTCTTCCCGCTAGCAAAACAATTCTCCCGAAAACAAAAAAGCGCCCGACTTCCTGGGTATAAAGTGGCGCATTTTTTATAACTTTTATTTAGAAACAATTTCCTCTTCCAAATGTTTAATCTCTCCTTCAATCTTGTCATAATCATCCCAGTTACCGGCATTTAAACACTCTTTTTGCAGAACTATCAGACTTTCTAATTTTTTAACAATTTCCAATTTGGAAGGATTGGCCATAAATTTTAAAATAAAAAAAATACCTTGTTAAAAATAAAGTATTTTCCAGAAAAACAGTTAACCAATTATTATTGACACTACGATAGTATACTCCTAAATGGCGGTTTTGTCAACCTATTAATTATAAATTTTATCGTAATAAAAATCAACGTCCTTTATCCATTTATAAACTCCGGCCTGGCTATGCCCGCTACAGGTTGAACCACATTTCCACACTATCAGTTCGCGGGGAGTATCCAAATCCTGATCTATCAGCTCATCAATTCTTTCTCCCACTACATTCACTGCTTGCTCCGGAGAATCAAAACAAGAATAGCCGGAATCGGTCTGATTATATGTTCCTCGATAGCCCCAGAAATTATAACATTCCTTGCCATCTTTTTTGGGAGAAAATTTTCCCCAATTACTTTCCTTTTTGGCAATAGCCAACATAAAACTGGCGGTTTTTTTGTTCTCTCTGGCAATATAGGGCACCATTTCGGAAATGGGATAATTTTGCGTCAAACGATCAGCTTTCCGCTCCAAAGCTGTTGGATAAGTAATGATGGAATAAAAATCATCCTTTTCCATCTGCCTGGCATTCAGATGAATTAAAATTCCGTAGAGCAGGCTGATGGAAACAAAAAATACAAAGCAACCCCTCTCCCACTGGAGAGAGGAAGGATTGCATTCTAAAATTTTATTTATTTTTTTCTCTATTTTTTCCAGTTTCATCAAATTTAGATATAAAAAACGGGTAGTTTCACCCGTTTCTATTTAAATTTATATGCATTAAGGATTATTTTTTGCTTAAATATTTTGTGTATCTATTGGAGGAATAATAACAATGGGGATTGGGAATTTCATCCGGATCCAAACAACATTCCATATCCATATGCCCTTTTTTGTTCTGTTTGCTTTTTTTGGGTTTATCATTCTTCTTGGCACAGACCAGCCTGCCTGCGCCATCTTTTTTTACTTCGCCTATCGGTCGTCGGGCATTTATTCTCGGCCTGGTTATTGATTTTCTATAAACTTTTTTTACCTCCACCAAGCTTTCATCATACGGATCCTTGCCGCACCTTTCAGAACATTTTCTGCTACTCACGTTTTCATCACACTCTTCATCAGCAGTTAAAATGAAAGCGTTGATTTTTTCAGCTTTTTCTTTTGGCTTATATTCCTCTTCCTTTTCTTTTTTAATTTCTTCTTTTTTATCAATAGCTATCAAGTCTCTTGCTTCCACATTAATTTCCGAATACTTTTTAATTATATTTTCTCGCTCTTCTCCATAGGCATAATTATAAGAAACGGAAGCTACCAAAATTTTTTCCTGAACAAGCCAAGTCGCCACTCCGATATTAAGAAGCAGTAGTATAACCACCCTGGCAAAATATGACCTATCATTTTTTATCGTCCGCACAATTTTTTCCACAATTTCCTCCAACAAATTGCTTTCTTTCTTTATCCAGTTTCTTATCTCCTTCAAATCGACCTTTCGGTTGGCCAATTCTCCCATTTTCTCCACAGAGTCTACCACAGAAAACAAAAGTGTCCAAAAAAAATCTAAAACGAGA
>JAKQLJ010000048.1 GCA_029567195.1 bacterium
GGCATATGCCCTGCCTGTCGCTCTTGATAAAAGCAAGATCAGTGCAGTCTCTGCCTATGATTTTTTGCAGCTCGGAAACGGAAATGTTTTCGTTGACTTTTTCCCCGTTGACATATATTCCCTCACAGTTTCCCCATTCAATAATGTCCTTAACTGTCAAAATGGGCTTTTCATACATTTTTCACTCCTTGAATATGTTGTATGTTGTGTGGGTTCAGGGCTTTATCTGTAGCTTTTAATTGTAGCACATTTTTAACAAAAAATCAAGTGTTTGAATGCTGACTTCTGAATGTTGGCTTAATTAAGCCGAAAGTAGAGATTAGTATTTAATAAAGTAAATTTTCATATCCTCCTCTCCCTTTGGGAGAGGATGTCTGACAAAATTTTCTTAAATTTTGGCAGACAGGTGAGGGAGAGGCTAGATAATAAGAAAGAATAGTATTATTGAGCGCCTCCCTTATCCGTCTCCGACGTAACGTCGGAGCCACCTTCTCCCAGGGGGAGAAGGGGATAAGGAAGAAGAATTTTTATAAAGTTATGTGGGTAAGAAAAATAGGCATAGATCTCGGCACAGCCAATATTTTAGTCTTTGTTCCCGGCAAAGGCGTTGTTACCAATGAACCATCAGTGGTAGCGGTTTCTGTTTTGGAAAACAAAGTTCTGGCTGTTGGCAATGATGCCAAAGAAATGTTGGGACGCACTCCCGATACCATTCAGGCCAGTCGGCCTATGAAAGATGGAGTCATTGCTGATTATAAGGTGACGGAAGCGATGCTTAAATATTTTATTAACAAAGTAAGCGGAAAATTCCGCTTTATCCGTCCGGAAGTTATGATTTCCATTCCTGTCGGTGTGACATCAACTGAAAGAAGAGCAGTCATCGATGCGGCGGTAAGAGCCGGAGCCAAGGCGGCTTATGTGGTCCGCGAACCGGTGTTGGCGGCTATTGGCGCCGGCATCCCGATTAACAGCGCGGCAGGCAATATGATTATTGATATCGGTGGAGGAACTTCCGAAGTGGCGGTAATTTCGCTTGGAGGAGTGGTGGCTTCCCACAGCGCCAGGGTTGGCGGAAATAAAATCGATCAGGCGATTGCTGATTATATAAAAAGAAAATACAGTTTGGCTATCGGCGACAGAACGGCGGAAGATGTAAAAATAAAAATTGGTTCGGCTATGCCTCTGGTTAAGGAAGACTATATGGATGTGCGGGGTAGGGATTTGACCGGCGGTTTGCCTAAAACAATCAGAATTTCCTCTAATGAAGTGACAGAAGCGATCCAGGATGAGCTGAGAGAAATTATTAATGCCATCAAAAAAGTGCTTCAGGAAACGCCTCCGGAACTGGCGGCGGATATTATGGACAAAGGAATGGTGCTTTCCGGCGGCGGCGCGTTGCTAAGAAATTTGGATCAACTGATTACCAAAACTATTGGCGTGCCAAGCTATGTGGCCGATGAAGCCCTGTTTTGCGTGATAAAAGGCATCGGAATTTCTTTGGATAATCTAGATGTCTATAAAAGAACCATAATGCTTTCAAAATAGGATCCAGAATTGCGAATTATGAATTTCGAATGGAATATCGAATTTAGAGTATGGATCCGAGATTTGTTATTTTTGATTCTCATTCTAAATTCCAAATACTAAATTCAAAATTCATGAAAATAGGCATTGATGCTTCTCGCGCTTTTTCCAAACAACGCACCGGCATCGAGGAGTATTCATATCAAGTTATTAAACATTTGCGGAACAGGCTTCAGGATTATGAAGTTTTTTTGTATGTGCGAAAAAATCAGAAAATAGATTTTGACTTGCCGGTCAACTGGCGAATTAAAACCATAAAATTTTCCTACTTTTGGACGCAAGTAGGATTGTCGCTAGAGATGCTTTTTCATCCTGTTGATACGCTATTTATTCCGGCCCACGTGGTGCCACTAATTCATCCCGTCCGTAACGCTCTCGTTACGCTCTTGCGTAACGGTGCAGGCGGGCCTAAAAAAACAATAGTCGTTGTCCACGGGCTGGAGTTCGAAGTATTTCCTGAAGGATATTCTTTCTGGGCAAGGTTTTATATGAAATGGTCGATCAAAATGTCAGTCAAATGGGCCAAGACTATTATAGCTGTATCAAATAATACCAAGAGCGATCTCGTTAAATTATATGGGGTGAATGAAAATAAAATTCAGGTTATTTATGAGGGCGTATCGAATAATCTTGGATCTCAAAATTCAAATCTCAAAAATACGACTCAAAAATCAAACCTTCATACTAAATATAAAATACACGATACCAAATACTTGCTCTTTATCGGTCGATTGGAAAAAAGGAAAAATATTGAAGGAATTATCGAAGCTTTTAAGATTTTAAAAGAAAAATATAATATTCCCCATAAATTAGTTCTGGCAGGAAAACCTGGCTATGGATTTGAAAATATCAAATCTCAGATATCAAATCTCAAAATTAAGGATGATATAAATTTAACTGGATATATAACAGAAGAAAAAAAATATAAATTATTACAAAACGCCGACTTATTCTTGTTCCCGACATTCTATGAGGGATTCGGCTTGCCAGTTCTGGAAGCGCAGATGGCCGGCGTGCCGGTGGTGGCTTCTGATGTTTCTTCTTTGCCAGAAATAGGCGGAAACAGCGTCATTTATTGCGATCCCAAGAGTCCCCGGTCCATTGCTGAAGCGGCGTATAAGCTTATTAGCAACCAAGAGTTGAAAAATGATATAATTAAAAAAGGGCATGAGAATGCCCTTAGGTTTGGTTGGGACAAATGCGCTAATTTAATTGCCAATCTGTTGATTAATTAGGATTTAAAGTTAAATAATTTATGAATAATATTGGTAATTTGGCAAATCAACGATTTAGCAATTTGCGTGTTGCTTTAGTTCATGACTTTCTGACCGCTTGCGGCGGGGCAGAGAGAGTGTTGGAAGTGATGTGTGAAATGTTTCCCGACGCGCCTATTTATACGTTGCTTTATGACAGGGAAAAGATGCGCGGTAAATTTGCGGATAAAGATATCAGGACATCGTTTCTGCAAAAATTTCCCAAATTTTTTAGAAAAAGATATAAATGGTTATTGCCGCTGATGCCAGTGGCGCCGGAAACTTTTGATCTTCGTGATTTTGATCTGGTGATTTCCAGTTCCGGTGCCTGGACCAAGGGCATCGTTACCAGACTTAATACCGTTCATATCTCTTATTTTCACAGCCCGATGAGGTTTGCTTGGGACGTTAACGGAGAATATATAATGGAGCAAAAAAAATGCTGGTGTGTAAGATTCATAGCAAGGTTCATACTTAATTATATCCGTCTTTGGGACAAAACGGCCGCTGACAGGCCGGACTATATAATTTCCAATTCTCAATATACTCGAGAAAGGGTAAAAAAATATTACGGGAGGGAGAGTGAAATTATATATCCACCGATAAACAATAAAACAAGAATCAGCGAACAAGAACCGGAGAAGAACGGACAAAAACCGAAAGAAAGTGGCGAGGAAAAAGAAAAATTTTTTTTGATTGTTTCCAGATTGTCGCCTTATAAGAAAATTGATATGGCGATAGAGGCTTTTAATAAGCTGGGCTTGCCTTTGGTTATTGTCGGAAAAGGCGAACAGGAAAAGTACCTTCATTCCATTTCTTCTTCCAACATAAAATTTTTGGGTTGGAAGACGGATAAAGAATTGAAGGAGATATATAAAAAAGCGCGAGCCTTTGTATTTCCAGGTGTGGATGATTTCGGTTTGGCTCCTGTGGAAGCTATGAATTTTGGCGTGCCGGTCATTGCCATCAGGAAAGGCGGAATAAAAGAAATTCTGGAAGAAGGGAAAACCGGTGAATTTTTTGATACATCCACGCCGGAAGTAATCGCTGACGGAGTAAGAAGATTTATGGAAAATGAAAATAATTATGATAAAAAAAACATAATCGATAAGGCGCAGGAATTTAATAGGGAAAGGTTTACAAAAGAATTGGAGGAATTTATAAATCGCACGGTACATGCCATATAATTATGATTATCGGTCACCAAAAAATAATAAGATTTCTGGATAAAAGCATCGAAAATCAAAGCTTGAGTCATGCTTATCTTTTTTCCGGTCCGGAACATGTCGGCAAATTTGCGGTAGCCAAATATTTTGCCGCTAAATTAGCGGGAAGAGAAGAGGATATAAATCCGGATATCATAATTTTGTCTCCGGAGATCGAGGAAAAAAAGGGCATAATAAAGAAAAAAGATATAACCGTTGAAGCTATCAGGGAATTGCAGAAAAAATTAAGCGTTTATCCGGTAGGAAAACACAAAATAGCCGTTATAGATGATGCCGATTTTCTCAACAAATCGGCTCAAAACGCTTTGCTTAAAACCTTGGAAGAGCCGCCGGCCGGCGTTATTATAATTCTTGTTGTTCAAAATACGGCTAAAATTTTTCCGACCATTTTTTCCCGTTGTCAGACGAAAAAGTTTAGTTTGGTTTCTGACAATAATTTGGAAAAAATAATCCCGCCAGACTGTCCGGAAAAAGAAGAAATTGTTTTCTGGTCGCTGGGTTGTCCCGGAACGGCAAAAATCATGTCAGAGAACCGGGAAAAATTGGAAGAAAGAAGAAAAAATTATCGGGAATTATATGATATTATTTCCCAAAATATGACAGAAAAATTTTCCCTGGCTGAGGAGTGGAGCAAAGATACCAACTTGCTTATCAGCAGGCTTAGCTGGTGGCTGGTGGTTTTGCGCGATTGTTTCTTGGGCGATGGCATAAAAAAAATAAAACTAACTCCCGAGAAGGCTTTAAAAATTACTGAAAAAATAGAAGAAGCGATAGAAGTCATAAAAAATACCAATTCCAATCCCCGGCTGGTTATGGAAAATTTATTTACAATTTTTTAGGAATGATTAACAAGAGAAAAATTAAAAACAGAACGCAAAAAACGAGAAAAAATAATGCCGTGGGAAAATTTTTCTACCGGCTGACTTTACTCGTTTTCTGCGGAGCAATAATTTATATACTTTTTTTCTCAAAACTGCTTTTAGTTAACAACATTGCGGTAGAGGGAAATAATATTGTCAATGGGGATAAGATTGAAGAAAAAATCAAAGCTTATCTTTCAGGAAAATACCTTTATTTTATAGATAAAAACAATATCGCCCTTTTGAACACTTGGAAAGCGGAAGATGAGATAGGGGAAGAATTCAAAAAAATTGAAAAATTAAAAATAAAAAGAAATTTTCCTTCGAGTATACTAGTGGAAATAACAGAGAGAAAGCCCGCCTTATTTTTTCATTTCGGCAATAATTGTTTTTTAATAGATGAAAAAGGAGTGGCTTTTGAAAAACTAAATTGTGATTCCCAGGAAATCAATGATAGTCCACTGCCGATACTTCACGATGAAAGCAATCGAGAATTGATCGAAAAAGAGAATGTTTTTAGTCAGGAATACGTCTCTTTTATTTTGGCCCTTAAGGATAAAATGAAAAGCGAATTCGGTCTAGATTTGAAAAAAGATTATAACACGCCCAATCGGGTTTCCGGCGATATAAGAGTGGAGACGAGCGAAAATTGGAAAATATACTTTAGCCAAAGTCTGGATATCAAAAAAGAAATAAGCATGCTGAAGGCGGTTCTGGAGAACAAAATAAGTCGGGAGCAATGGAACAATTTGGAATATGTCGATGCCCGATCAGACAATAAGGTTTTCTATAAATTTAAAGACGGCTTCCAGGAGGAGATGAAGGAAGAAAACAAAAATAGCCCGGAAGTTGAAGGCGCCGTCTCTCAAGATAAGGACGACAGCAAAAAGAAGAAAAAGAAGAAATAAGGATCATTGGATATTTTCCAAGTCTTTTTTGGAAATATGATAGATGAATATGGAAGTGCCTACTTGATACAGGGGTTTTATGTTTTTTATCCAGCGGTAAGAATCTTCATCTTTTTTCTCTTTGTCATAAAGACTGCCCTGAAGAAAATTAGTGGAAATGGCATACCAGCCGGGCTCTATCGGTCGCTTGGAATCCCACCACATCAGATATCTGTCGCCGATATAATATTTAATATCAGCGCCGCCAAAATAATCAACTCTGATTTTGTCTATTTCCGGATGATCAGCGAGAAAAAATTGGAGTCTTTTCAGATCCTGACCCCAATCGGCATTGGAATCGGTTACGTAACGGTAGCCGTTTTTTGGTCCTCCGGCCAGTTTGTTGAAATATGACATATAACTGGGATAGGAAGCGGCCGTTTCAGCCATCAACAAAATAGAAAGGAAAAGAATGGATGAGCCGAGGATAATGCGGTTTTGTTTTTCGCCCATCTTTTTCCAAAAATCAAATATTATTTTAGCGGTCAAAATATAGGCGAAAGGTAAAATAGGAAAAAGATGCCTAAAGCCGATATTTAGATTTCCGGTGACGCTAATATAAGAATAAAGGACGATAAATGAGAAAAGAGAAATCCCGGTAATATGATTTCTTATATAACAGGAAATTAAGGTAAGCTTTTCTTTTTTGTTATTCTTAAAATTGAGACTGGCGGATTTTATGATAGAAACCAGAGCGATGGCAAAAGCAGAGAGCATAAAAAACAAAATTGGAAGCGGTTCTTTCAAAAGAAAAACAACAGGGAAGTAAGCCGGAAAAGCTTTGCCGCTCACTTGTCCCATAAAATAGGCGCCATTGCCTCCCTCTACGCGTTTAAAAACCATGGCAATTCCTAAAATGTATTCGCTCATCGGTCGGGTAATAGCATTATTATTAAGAGCGGTCAGGGCCTTATTGGTGTAAACGGCTTTGGCAGAAACATCATCAGGGGCAAAATAAAAATTAATTGTTTCCGCCAATTTTTCTTGGGGCATTTTGTAGGTGTTTAAGGCATAAACTCCCCAGACTAAAATCAAAGAAAACAAAAAGGCGATCGCTCCTTTTCCCAAATATTCCCCCAGATTTTTAATTTTTAGTTTCCAGTTGTTTTCGTCTATTCCGCTGTTTTTAATCAACGGGTAAACAAGAAGGATCAAGCCGAAAACGGGGAACAGGATAACAGAGGAAAATTTAGCCAATTGGACGAGAGCCAAAAAAACTCCGCCCAAAAAGACATTTTTCCAAACCGGTTTTTTTATAAAACGCAAAAAATAATAAAAAGAAAAGGCGCCAAAAGCAGCAATGCCCAGATCGGTCGTGACGAAATGGTTGTGACCCAAGACATTGGGATCAAAAGCATAAAGAACGAGAGCGAAAAGACCGGCTAGGATGCCGGAAAGTGCTCTGGTCCATTGGAAAATGAAAAGGCCTAAAATTATTGACAAAATGATAATGGGAATTCTTGACCAAAAAACGATGCTTTCGCCATCATTACCTGCCTGCCACAATAAATGCCTTCCAGCGTCCCATTGTCCGTTGACATCCTTTGCCCAAAAATCCCGGGTAGTGTCAAAACGCAAATCCATAAAAACCAGAGGCAGGCCGGCCAGATCCTTGATAAGCGGCGGATGTTCAGGATTAAGCCGCATATCGCCGTAGCGGATGTAAGAATATCCGGCAGGAATATGGGCGGTTTCGTCAAAAATAGCGCTGTCCCAGTAGGCATTAAGAACAGAAGCGATCAAAACAAACAGTAAAATAAAAAATATGATTGTTTTATAATTTTTTTCTAAAATTATTTTCATAAAATTATATTTATTTCATTACATAGAAATTAAGATTGAATTCATTGGTTATTTTTTCCACTTTAAGATCGGGAAATTTATCAATAAGATAGTTCAGAACTTCGCTATTTTCATCGGTCATAATTATGGAAAAATTATCGCGCATCGGATTTATTTCTTTTAATTCTCCCGGGTAAATGTAATGGGTGTTGGGCATATTCCAGTTAAAAAGTTGAATGGGAATTCTTTGCATTGATTCAGCAACAATAAATTTTTCTTCTGAAGGAGGAAGAGTCTTGAGATAAATGGAAACGTCCATTAAATTTTTATCAAAAGAGCGGGCCGTTTCCTGGCTTTTGGCCCAGAAGTAGTGATATTTAATGGCATTAAACAATCCGATAGAAATAAACATCAGGGTGATGATAAAAATCACCATTTTTTTGAATAAAGGGGTGTATAATTCCGATTTTCGAATAAAAAATTCAAAAGTAAGGGAAGAAAAAATGAAAACTACAGGAATAGTGCCAATGGCGCGAAGGGCATGAGGATTGCCTTCAGCAGTCATAAATTCCGGAACAAGCATTATAAAAAACCAGGAAATAAGAAAAGTATAAACTTCCAGGCGCGAGCTGGAAATTTTTTTAAATATCCTTTGATAGGCCAAACGAAGAAAACGCCATAAAGAATAAATAAAGCCGAATAAAAAAGCAACGCCGGAAACGGGGTCAAGCAAGGGATAGGGCGGATAATTGTGTCGCCAATTTTGGTCGCCCCAGAAAGTATATTTAGCCAGACTTAATCCGAAACTCCTCAAGAATGCCTTTATCGGATGGCCGTCGTTAATTTCAGAATTAAAAACAGAAACCGATCCCGTTCTTGATTCCCATGATTCCGGATGGGCAATGAAAAAGGTATAAAGCATGGGAGCTGCCGATAGGGTGCAAAAGACAATAAAAGTCACGATTTGTTTCCAATATTCTTTAATAAAATTTCGGCGGGTGAGAAGAATGGCAACAAATGTTGCCACCAAAATTAAGGGGGCAATTCTAAAAGCGATATAAGAATGAAGTCCCAGGCCAAAAATCAGTCCGCCGAGGGCAAAATCAATTGTTTTTCTGGTGCGCAGGCCTCGGAATAGAAAATAAAAAGAGAAGACCAATATCACCGGAAGCATATTGGCGCGAAAAGAAATGCGAGAAAAATTAATAGCCCAAAAAGAAGTGGCCACCAAAAAAGCACTCATCAGACCAACCCGGTTCTTTTTAAATATTTCTTTTGCCAGAAGAAATGTCCCCCAGATGGTCAAAGTGCCGCAGATAATGGAGGGAAGTTTCAATGTTAGGACGCTAGTGCCCCAAATATTAAAACAAAGGGCGATTAAATTCATAAACAACCCTTCGCGGCCGTTGTTAGCCGGGTAAAACCATTGATATTCTCCCGTGTCATTGGCAGTCTGGGCGTCGATGCCGTTGACTGCTTCATCCGGATAAACGCCAGGCGGAGCATCGTTAATGTTCCAAGTTCTCAAAAATAAGCCCAAGATGACGATAAGAAACAATAATAGATAAGCTCTAAATTTTGTTTTCATATTTTCTTTTATTATATCACAAAAATTGGCATCCACAATTTGATGATTGTGCAAAACAATCACCAAGGGCATTGGCCGCGTAAAAATTTATAAAAACATTCCAGAGCCAAAAGAATAGGGAGAACAATCCGATAGTCAGAAAAAGCTTTTTGTTGTATAATTTAAGCAGATTAAGAAAATTTTATGAATTCCCAGGGAGGAGAAGAAATTTTGGATTTAAAAGAAACAGAAAATACAATAAAAAAGATCGACGAGGAAGACGACTCCGAATTTGAAGTCGGCGTGCTTAGGGTGGGGAAAAAAGAAGAAAAAGACTATTATCCGGATACGGTAAATAAAAAAGAAGAGCCGACGGAAGCGGAAACGATTAAAAAAATAGAAATTGAAAAGTTGCAAGAAGAACTGAAAATCTTAGAAGATGAATACAAAAAGATAAAAGAAAGAAATGATGCTTCTTCCGCCAAATTCAAAATTTTATTTAAAAGTTTCTCTCTTGGTTCAGCAAAAGAGGAAGAAAAATATCTTCTGGATTCCATAGAAGCAATCAAGAAAAAAATAGCAGCTCTCGAGGTTGAGGAAAGCGAAACTTCTAATCCGGAATTAAATTTAGAAACCGAAAGACTTCAAAAATCGGAAGTGAAAAAGCCCAAAGAGAATAAAAAAGACTTAGAGAAAATTTTAGAAAATAATTTTGCTTCCAGATCTTCTGAAAAAGATATATTAAAAGTTTTTCATGGCGGTCCTGAGGATCATCCGGAAAAACCGGTTACGAATATAGAAAAAGAAATGCAGGCGATGTTTAAGGATATAACGGGAAAATTGTCCGAAAAAAGCATTCTCAACTGGCAATTATTGAAAGGCTTAAGATTTAGCGAAATAAAAGACAAAGCCGGTGATAAGCTTTTTTTGGCGGCAGATGAAGTGCTCGAGGAATATCAGGATAATCTGGGAGAGGAAGCAAAGCCTAAAAATGAGGAAACCATGGTCAAATGGGCGGAAAGAATGGTGAAGGCCGTTATGAAAAAAAAGGAAATGGAAGGGGAAATGAAAGCGGCTTAAATAATTTTTTAAGATAAAAATATGCCAGACGAAACAAAAAATAATCTTGAACCAATTGAAGAAGGCGATCTTAATCTGAAAGAGAAATTTATTGGCGGAGCGGAGATAAAATCGGAAGAACCAAAAAGTGAAAAGAATATAGGAGTAGAAAGTATGGAAAATATCCCAACTGCTGAAATTTCTCCGGAAAGAAAAGAGGGAAGGGCGGAAAAAGAAGAAGCCTACAATAAAATTCTTTCCAAGGTTTCTTCTGCCACTCCGGCAATTGATAGCGAAGTGGAGGCCGATGCGGGAATCGTTGGCAAGCAGGAAGACGAAGAAAATAAGATCAATGCTCTGGTGAATATGGCGGAAACCAAAGGCGTAGCTCATGCGGTGAAAGTAGCCAGGCATTATGAGGACAATTATCTGTTGGACGAGTTTCATGACCGTCTTTTAGCCGATGAACTGCACAATGCTTTGGTACAAAAAGGACTAATAAAAGAAATATAAAAAATAAAATAAACAATGGAAGGACTTAACTCTATTTTGACTGTTATCATATTTTTATCCGGATGTGCCGCCCTTCTCAGCGGCGCCTGGATGGTGGTTTTGAGCTTTTTGGGTTTTCGGGCAGAGGTTAACCAGTCAATGAATCTTGATTTGGAAATAATCCGCGTTTCCAGGCCGGAAAAAAGAGAGGAGGAAGGAGGAAAAAAAACCCAGGAAATGTGGAAGGAAGAAATCGGTGCTATGGAACAGCTTCTGACCGCCCTTTCTTCCATAAAAGATATCAGAGGGATAAAATCGCGGCTCCTTTATGGTTCTCCATGCGTGTCTTTTGAGATTGCCAACAGTTCCAAAAGTGAAGAGATTGTTTTTTATATTGCCGTCCCCAGAAAATTTAAAGAAAGCGTTGAAAAACAAATTCACAGCTTTTTTCCCAATGCGTCACTGGAAAAGGCTTCGGATTACAACATCTTTTTCCCGGGATCGGTTACCTGCGCTTCCATTTTGAAATTAAAAAATAAATTTACTCTGCCCATAAAAACTTATGAAAATCTGGAAATAGATCCTCTAAACGCCATAACCAACGCGATGAGCAGGCTGGAAACCATAAAAGAAGGAGCGGCCATCCAACTTGTTCTCAAGCCTGCCGGTGTTGCCTGGAGATCAAAAGGCAAATATATTGCCCAGGAAATGCAACAGGGAAAAAGGTTAAAAGATGTTAACCGGTCTACTCTGGCCAAGGCGGGATTGGGAATGGGAAGGGCGATGTCGGAAGTGATCAGTTCTCCTAAAAAAGATGATTTGCCCAGTGACAAAAAAACCGTTCAGCTTACTCCCGAAGAACAGGAATTGGTCAAAAGCATTGAAGCCAAATCCAGCAAAACCGGATTCAAGGTTAACATTCGACTGGTGGCTTCGGCTGCCAATGAAGAAAGAGCACAAACTATTTTAGCTCAGATGGAGAATACTTTCTCCCAATTTGAAAACGGCAATATCAACAGTTTTCAAATTAACAAAAGGATGAAAAAGAAAGACATTGCCTATAATTTTATTTTCAGAAATTTCAAAGAAGAAGAATCAATGATTCTCAATAACGAGGAAATTGCCAGTGTTTTTCATTTGCCTATTTCTGTGACGGAAGCGCCGAAGATAAAATGGCTGAAATCCAATGCCGCCCCTCCGCCTATTAATATTCCGGAGGAAGGAATAACACTCGGGTTTAACGATTACAGAGGAGAAAAAACTACCATCAGAATAAAAGACCAGGACAGAAGAAGGCATCTTTACGCTATTGGTCAGACCGGGGTAGGAAAGTCTAATTTTCTTCAAGAAATGGCCAAGCAGGATGCCAAGGAAGGCCGCGGCTTTTGTTTCATGGATCCTCATGGCGATGCTATAGAGGACATTTTGACGGCCATCCCCAAAGAAAGGGCGGAAGATGTTATTGTTTTTGATCCATCTGATACACAAAGGCCTTTCGGACTCAATATGATGGAATATGATCCGACTCATCCGGAACAGAAAACTTTTGTCATAAATGAGATGATAGGCATCTTTGACCAATTGTATGATCTTAAAGCCACTGGCGGGCCAATGTTTGAGCAGTATATGAGAAACGCCATGCTTTTGGTTATGGATGATCCCGATTCCGGTTCCACTCTTATGGAAATCCCCAAAGTTCTTTCTGATGAAGGATTCAGGGCGCTAAAACTGTCCAAGTGCAAAAATCCGGTGGTAATTGATTTCTGGACCAAGGAAGCGGAAAAAGCCGGCGGGGAAGCGGCGCTGGCCAATATGGTGCCTTACATTACCTCCAAGCTGACGACTTTCATTTCCAATGATATGATGCGGCCGATCATCGCCCAACAAAAAAGCACCATTAATTTTCGAGAGGTGATGGATAACAAGAAAATACTGCTTATCAATCTTTCCAAAGGAAAAATCGGGGAAATTAATGCCAGACTTCTGGGTATGGTGATAGTGGGAAAAATTTTGATGGCTGCCCTTAGCCGGGTGACTACGTCGGAAGAAGAACGAGTTGATTTTTATCTTTATCTGGATGAATTTCAAAATGTTACTACCAATTCCATTTCCCAAATTCTTTCCGAAGCCAGAAAATACCGACTTTGTCTTATTCTGGCCCATCAATTTATCGGCCAGCTGAAAGAAGAAATATCCAAAGCTGTTTTCGGTAATATCGGTTCAATGATATCTTTCCGAGTCGGTCCTGAGGATGCTGAGTTTTTGGAAAAGAATTTTGCGCCAACCTTTTCCAGGCAAGATTTGGTGAATGTGGATAACTACCACGGCTTTGCCAGGATTTTAGTGGATAATGTTTTGACCAAGCCGTTTAATATCTCTACTTTTCCTCCGACAAGCGGCAATCAGGAAATTGCCAATGCCTTAAAGGAGCTTTCCCGGCTTAAATATGGAAGAGATGAGGCTATCGTAAACAGGGAAATAATGCAGCGCACAAAACTGACAGTAAAAACCGACTCGTTTTAGGAAAATTAAAAAAATTTCAAAACAAAAAACGCTCCAATTGCTCGGAGCGTTTTTTTATAAGAATATGATTTATTCCTTTATGGTTTTTATTCCCGATTCTTCAGAGAAATAAATGATGCCGTTATTCTTATCAACGGTTATATCAGTGGCGTTTTTGATGCTTTCACTATAATACTGGTTGATTATGTCGCCTCCCGTTCCCAATTTTATGATTCTGGCGTTAGTTTTATCGAGGATATACAGATTTTCGCTTTCTGGCTGAGTATATATTTTATCAATGATAATAGGAGTGGCGGTTTCTTCCAAAATAAACTCCTGATTTTTTCCTTGAAAGAATTTTTGAATGTTTTTCCCGTCAGTGAGGAAAATATTGTCGCTTATTGTCAGATCTTTGGAGTTGGAAATGTCAGCCTCTTTTTTCAGCCAATTGGTTTTTTCTCCGAAGCCTCCTTCAGCCCGCGGATAACGATAAATCTGATTATTTTTGCTGTCTAAAAGATAAGCGTAAGTAAGATAGCAGCCAGCATTTTTGATTTGGGCATTTTCCGGAATGGAAATATTATTTTCCTGGAATTTTTTGGCGGTGGCGCTGAAAGAAAGAATGCGGTTGTTTTTTAGCAGAAACAGCAAATTGAGATCGTCCATTTTAAATACTATCTCCGGAGATTGAAAATCATCCGGAATGGGATAATTTTTCCCGTCTTCTGCGGAAATTATTTCTGTCTTGGAAACAGCAAAAATTTTGCCGTTTATATCGGCTATGTCGGACAGGTCCGGATTGTTTATCAGTTCGTCCACATTCTCCACTCGTATTACATTTTTATCTTTTTCCAGCGCAACTGAAACAACAGGAGCTTCTGCGGGCGCTTCGGAAGATTTATCTTCCCATCTGGCGGCAATTTTGGCTATAAAGTAGGGAACAATAAACAGTAAAATAAGGACAATAATGGCATAAACTTTCTTTTGATAATCCAAGCGGGAAATAGCTTCTTTTATTTTGGAAAATTTAGGCAAAAAGCCGGAAATTGTGGAAGAGGCCGTTTGTTTTTGCGGCCGGTTTTCCATGTCGGGATATTTTTCATAAATCGGCTCTTCGTTTTGGCCTTTCGGCGAAAGAGTTTTGAACCATTCCTTTTTTTCTTCCCTGGTAGCAGAAAGGGATTGGGGATTTTGCGAATAATCAAATTCTCTTTGCTCCGAAGGCAAGCTTTGCTGGACGTTTCTTTTTTCTGAGCGCGATTTTATCCGAACAAAAATTTCGCGGGATATATTTTTAAGCGGATTGGCTATTCGGTTTATGATAAAAATTTTAGCGTAGAAAAAGGACAATTTGGAAATTCTGCCTATTTTCCGGCCGAGAATGATTGACTTATCTTTGCCAAGCGCTAGTTTTTTTGCTATGGCTATTCTGGAATTGGAAAGCGATCCCGGGAAGGCTTCCTGATTTTGAGATATGTTTTCGTTAACGATATTTTCTTCCGCCTTTTTTCTTTTGACGCCGGAAAAGGAAAGGGAGGAAACCTTATTTTTTATGGAAGCGGCCAATGAACTGCTGGAAGAAGCTATTTTTTGGGAAATATCACCGACATAATTTTTGGCCGGAGAATATTCGGAAGGCGCATAGCCGTCGTCTTTTATGTAAATGTGGCCGGTTTTTTTGTCTACAAAACCCTCTTGCGTTTTTTCCAATTCTCTTTTTATTTCTTCGACCACCTCTTTTCTTTCCTCTTTTCTGGCTGTTTCTTTTTCGAGCTCGGTCGGCTTTTTTCGCCCAAATGCTTCCTGGCTGAAAGCGTTAATTTTTTGGGCTTTGGGGATAATTTCCAAATCTTCTTTCTTTTCCTCTTCTTTAATGTCAATGACCATGACTGCCGCTCTTTCCAGTTCGTTTATAAGCGCCGTTTTTAAAAATTGGATAAATTCTGCCTGGGAAAATTTTATGGCGCTTCTTTTTATTTCCTCCGGAGAAAATATTTCAAAAATGCTTTCTGTGGTCAGAATTAATTTATCCTGAACCTCCAATCTGCCGCTAACCACTTCCTGAAAGGTTTTTAAGGGATTGGGATCTTCAGTTTCTTCTTCGCTGATATTAGTCAGGACGTTAGAACGGAGAAGGAAAGCGAAGGCATTGCCGGTCTGGGACAAATGAATATTGTTTTTTTCAATTACCGCACAGACGGCGTTTATATGCCCTATCCAAGCCACATTTTCATGTTCGGCCAATTTGGCGAGTGCCAAGTTGGCTTTGTGAAGGGCGGCTTCGAAACTTTCAATAGGTCCCCGCTTGGTATTGGAAAAATATTCTTTTTTTATGACAGAAATTAAATAATTGACCACATAAGAAGAATCTTCCGAATTATCGGTAATTTCCAAAATGCCAAAAATTGTTCCCAATCCTTCCTGGAAAACATTTTCCGGTTCTTGGGCAAAAATTTCCAGCATTGGCCTAATTTCTTTTTCTCGGCAAACTAAAATATCCTTAAACTCGGGTTTAAGGGAGGGTATTATCTTTTCCAGTCTCTTTTTAGTCATATTTCAGTAATTTGTTTTATTATACCAGCAAACAGACAAGAATAAAATTTTTTTAAATGCCGCTAAGACTTGTTTTCGGATAGTATTTTTTGCGATTGGCGTTTTTTGTAAAAAGCCAGGGCGGCATAAAAAACAACCGCCAGAATAATGACCAAGATACCGGCATATTTTATGTAATGGTTTATCTCCAGAAAGGCATAGCCGAAGAAATAGCCCATAAAAACCAAAAAACTGCTCCAAACGATTCCTCCCCAAAAAGAAGCTTGCAGAAATTTTTTGAAGCTCATTTTGAAAGTGCCGGCGGCAATGAAAGTTATCCAACAAAGTCCGGTGGTTGATTTGACGGCGAATATTGTTTTGCCTCCGTGGCGATGGAATAATTTCTCTAGTCTGGTGACTATTCGTGGCTTTATTTTTAATATTTTTTCCGCTTTTTTGAGGGTTTTTGATCCGCCCCAGAAGCCGAAGAAATATAAAATAATATCTCCCGTTATATCGCCGAAAACGCTTAAAATGAAAACGGTAAGAACATTAAAAAACCCAAAACTTGATAGAAAGGAAGCTATGATGGTGGCTATGGGCCCTTCTACGATCATCAAAATCAGCATTGTCGGGTAACCAATAGACTTTATGGTGTTTAATAGCTGCGGATCAGTCAAATCAAAAGAATTAACCATTGGAATGTTTATTTTTTAAAATTCCCAAAAAATTAAAAATTTATGGATCTTCTCAAATTTCCAACCTAAAACCTACCCCTAATAATCAACCATCCAGGGAATTCTTTGGAAATTCCTTTTTTATATGATTAATATTAGCACATATTTGGCAAAGTTTAAAGGTGTTTCTTGGCAAATTGGCTTAAAGTTGCTAGAGTATCATTAGTTTTGATATGCTGGATTATTGCCGAGATTGGCTATGTTGATATGCCGCGTTCGTCTAGTCTGGTCCAGGACGCCAGGTTCTCATCCTGGAAATCATGGGTTCGAATCCCATACGCGGTACAAAAATAATTAATAATAAAATACGATGGAAGCCATTGAACTTCTAAAAAAATACAAAAAACGTCTGGATATTTCTCTTGGCAAATATTTTGATAAGAAAATCAAGGAGGCCGGTAAATCTCATAAGCTGGCCAAGGAGGCAGTCAAAATGATTGCCGATTTTACTTTGGCTGACGGAAAAAGAATAAGGCCGGCTATGCTCTATTACGCCTATCTGGCCAATGGAGAAAAGGATTGCAATAAAATTTTGGAAGTTTCTCAAAGCATAGAGCTTACCCACACGTTTTTGCTTATTCACGATGACATAATCGACAAAGACGAAAGGCGGCACGGCACGCCGACCATTCATGAAAGGTATAAAAAGATCGGCCGCCGAATTGCTCCCGAAAAAGACGTGGCGCATTTTGGAAATTCTATGGCCATGTTGGCTGGCGATATGACTCAGGCCATGGCCAATGAAATCATTTTCAACAGCCAATTTTCTCCCCAGACCATAGTCAAAGCGCTAGATAAATTGCAGGAAATAATTTATCACATTGTTCCCGGCGAAATGATGGACGTGGTTATGGAAATAAAAGGCAAAGCCACGGAAAAGGAAATTTTGGAAATGTATGAAGGAAAAACATCCAGTTACAGCTTTGAAGGTCCTTTGCATCTTGGAACGATTCTGGCCGGAAAATATGACGACAAGATGCTTAAAAATTATACCCAATATGCTATGCCTATGGGCAAAGCCTTTCAAATAAGAGATGATATATTGGGAATTTTTGGCAATGAAAAAAAATTGGGAAAGCCGGTTGGTTCGGATATTATTGAAGGCAAGCAGACGCTTTTGGTTATAAAAGCCTTGGAGTTTGGAAGTGCGGAACAAAAAAATATTGTTAAAAAATATCTCGGCAAGGAAGATATAACCAAGAAAGAATTGGAAGCGTTCCGAGCGGTTATTAAGGAAACCGGATCCTTGGAATATTGCCAAAAACTTTCTGAAAAATTTATCGAGGAAGCACTGGCGTCTTTGGAAAAAATCAACATAAAAAATGAAGAAGCCAAGTTTTTCCTCCGGGGAATCGCCGAATATATGGTCAAAAGGGAGGTTTAATTTTAAATTTTTATGACAAGACGAAAAAGAACGAAGAAAATAAAAGTCGGGAGAATTTATATCGGAGGAGACGCTCCGATTGTTGTTCAATCGATGTGCAATACTGATACCAGAAACATTAAAAAAACAGTGGCTCAGATAAAAGCGCTTGAAAAAGTAGGCTGTGAAATGATCAGGGTGGCAGTGCCGGACATGACAGCAGCCAAAGCTCTGGGGAAGATAAAAAAGCAAATTAAAATTCCGCTGGTGGCGGACATTCATTTTTCGCATATTTTGGCTCTTGAAGCGATAAATCAGGGCGTGGATAAATTAAGAATCAATCCGGGAAACATCGGCGATGAAGAAAAGATAAAAGAAGTGGTTTTGGCGGCCAAAAAGAAAAAAATTCCTATCCGTATCGGCATTAACGGCGGATCGCTGGAAAAAGATATTTTGAAAAAATATAAAAACAAAGTGACAGCCGAGGCAATGGTGGAATCGGCCATGCGGCATATCAGGATTTTAGAAAAATACAAATTTAAAGATATCCTGGTTTCTCTCAAAGCTTCGGATATTTCCCGGACGGTAGAGGCTTATCGATTACTTTCCCAAAAAGTCAATTATCCACTTCATATCGGCATTACCGAAGCCGGAACTATTTTCCGGGGAACGGTCATGTCTTCAATCGGAATAGGCATTCTTCTTTATGGCGGAATCGGGGATACGCTGAGAGTGTCTTTGACAGCTGATCCGATAGAAGAGATAAAAGTGGCTTGGGAAATTCTAAAAAGTTTGGGCCTAAAAAAAAGAGGAATAACCGTTACCAGCTGTCCCACTTGCGGGCGGACGGAAATCGATCTGGTAAATTTGGCTAAAAAAGTGGAAGATGCTCTTTTAGGAGTGGACAAAGATATTCATGTGGCGGTTATGGGCTGCGTAGTAAACGGTCCGGGAGAAGCCAGAGAGGCTGACCTGGCCATTATCGGCGGAAAAGGAGTGGGATTGATTTCCAAAAAAGGAGAAATAATTAAAAAGGTTTCCGAAAAAAAACTGCTTGCTGAATTTTTAAAGGAAATTAAAAAAATTTGAAGAATGAAAATCTCAAAAAATCTAGGAAAAGTAATGGTTTTTGGCACTTTTGATATTTTTCATAAAGGACATATTGATTTTTTAATTCAAGCTAAAAAACTGGGGAAATATCTGATAGTGGTGGTGGCTAGAGACAAAAACGTTCAGAAAATAAAAGGGAAGCGGCCGCAAAACGGAGAAAGAAAAAGGCTAAAAGAAATTAAAAAAAGCGGATTGGCCGACAAGGTAATCCCGGGAAACCTTAAAAACCGATATTCAGTTATCAAAGAATATAAACCGGATATGATCGCCTTGGGCTATGATCAGAGAGCGGACTTAAAAGAACTCAAGGAGAAATTAAAGAAATTTAAACTTTTGAAAACAGGGATAAAAAGATTGAAAGCCTTCAAGCCTGCTATGTATAAATCTTCCAAATTGGCGGCAAAAAGCTGATTGCGTATTTTTAAAAACTGGGCTAGAATTTATTCATCTGGATTTTTTTCCAGATATTTTGTGAGTTGCCTTAAATTACTTTTTATATTCAATCCAAATGAACAAAGGACAAGAGAATGTGCCGAATCACGTTGCTATTATTCCTGATGGCAATAGGCGTTGGGCAAGAAAAAAAGGGCTAAAGCCTTGGGAAGGACACGAAGAAGGAGCAAAAATTTTTGAAAAACTTATCAACCATTCGCTCAAAAGAGGCATTTACTGCCTTTCTATTTGGGGATCCTCCATAGACAATTTGACCAAACGTCCAATGGAGGAGAAAAGGGCCTTACTGGATATCTATAAAAGATATTTTCAGAGACTTTTGGATGGTAATGAAATTTATGAAAATGAAGTCAGGGTAAATTTTATCGGCCGGTGGGAAGAACAGTTTCCGGACTCTCTAAAAGATTTAATTTATGAAGTCGTAGAAAAAACCAAAAATTACCAGAAAAAAATTCTTAATTTTATGTTAGCTTACAGCGGCACGGACGAAATAGCGGAAATGGTGCAAAAAGTTCATGACAAATATGAAAAAGGAGTAAAAATCACTTCTGATATGATCAAAGAAAATCTGATGACGGCTGAAATTCCAGCCGTTGATTATCTCATCAGAACCGGAGGAGAGCCCCACAACAGCACCGGTTTTATGATGTGGGATA
>JAKQLJ010000004.1 GCA_029567195.1 bacterium
ACACCAGGAAGTGACAAGTATCAAGGGACAAGTGACAAGCATTGATGGACAAGTAATAGGTATCCAGGGACAAGTGACAAGTATTGATGAAACCATCAATAGCTTAAACGATCAAAACCTGACCTTGGAAGACAAGATAACTTTAATCAAAAACTCTCTTCTTTCCACTACCGAAATCTTAGACAAAAACCAGACTGACATCGAAACTCTGAAATCCCAAATGGAAGATCTCAAAACCCAAAACCAAGCCATCATTGACTTTGCCGCCGCCCTGGAAACAGACCGTCTGGTCTACAAAGACACCATGGGCAACGTCAATCTCCTCGACGGCCAGCTGGAAGCGGAAGGCATAGTGGCGGGGGCGTTTACTGTTAAGATTGTGGATGAAGAAAGAAAAACTATCGGGGAAGGAGAAATAAGGGCAGTCGAAAAGGATGATGATTTGGATGGCGTTGACGATGAAACAGGCAGTAACGGTCAGGAGGTGGAGATAAAAACCAAGGCGGTAACAGCTACTTCCAAAATATTCATTACTCCGCAAGGCGATCCGGGCGGATATTTATGGGCGGAAAAGAAGAAATCGGCTGACACAGGGGAATATACCGGATTTATCATTAAAGTGAGCAATTCGGTAGAAAAGGACACAAAAATCGATTGGTGGATGGTGGGAGAAGAATGACTTTTCTTTCCCTTTTTGCCAAAATTCCAAATGGAGGTATAATGGATAGTAGGAAAAATACAAAAATAAATCGCAAAAATACAAGCAAAAAATAGTTGCTTTTATTTTTATTTTTTTCTATAATTAACCAAGAAAAAGAAACTTATTTTATTCCTATTTTTCAATATAAATAATAAAGCTAAGTAAAATAAATATGGAAAACCAGCCAATAAGCGTTAATCTGAAATCGCGCGAAACATCGCCGTCTTTTTCTCCCAGAATTCAAAGAGAGCCGGTAAGACCTATGTCTCACGACTTGCGAACGGTAACAGGATCGGAGAATCCAAGTAGCGGAGAAGATAAAAAGTTTATTATCAAAGCTTTTGATTTTGTTATCAGTCTTAGTTTGTTTATGCTGTTTTTCGGTTTCCCTTTGTTTTTTACCGGTCTCACTCTTCAAGGAATAGTTTTTGAAAAACAACTTTATTTTTATCTCTGGTTGCTTCTGGGACTTGTTGCTTGGACAGCCAAAGGTGTGACGATCGGCGAAATGAACATCAGAAGAACGCCATTGGACATTCCGATTATTGGTTTTTGGCTGGTCTATCTTCTAGCTACTATTTTTTCTGTTGATCGTTGGCACAGCTTTTGGGGTATGTTTGGCGATCCCTCCAGAGGATTTATGAGCATAACTGCTATGCTTATCGCCTATTATTTGATTTTTAGCAACTTTAACGGCAAACGTCTGAAACTTATGTTTTCGGCTCTTATCGCTTCCGGCGCTGTTGTTTCTCTCTGGACAATTTTAGCCATTTTAAACATCAAATTTCTTCCTGACAATCTGGCTCAGTTCGCGCCAATCAGCCTTTCCGGATCAGTGGTGGGAATTAGTATGATAATTTCCAGCCTCATTCCCTTGATTACTCTGGCAATTTTGAGTTTAGCCGGCAATGAAACTTTGTCAAAAATTAAAAAGAAAACTTTCCTTATTTCGCT
The DNA here is from genome assembly GCA_029567195.1 of bacterium. GTDB lineage: Bacteria > Patescibacteriota > Minisyncoccia > Moranbacterales > UBA2206 > JAKQLJ01. The sequence goes on from JAKQLJ010000004.1 coordinate 1,655, forward strand.
TTTAGCGCTTTTGGCCCTTGATCTTTTCCTGCTTTTGGCTATTTACAATTTTGTTCCATGGCTGGGGTTATTTATCGGAGTAGTGATTTTCTTGGTTTACATTCTTTCTCAAATAGTCCGTCCGCATGCCAGCTGGACATGGTTGCCGATGGTTATTTTTGTTCTGGTTATGGTAATTAAAATGATTGGAGCGGTGGATGTGGCTAAAATAAATTTTGCGGAAATAAAACCGTTGGATTATAAAATGTCCGGGGAAATTGCCGCTGAATCAATAAAAGACAAAATGATTTTAGGATCAGGACCGGGAACTTTCGGCTATGACTTTTCTCGTTACAGACCCCAGAGCTTTAACGAAAATATTTTTTATTCTCTGAGATTTTTGCAGGGAACGGGAATTGTTCTTGAGGCCATCTCTACCGTTGGAGGATTGGGAACCATTATGCTTCTGATTCTCGTCCTTTCATTTGTCAGCGTAGAAATTTATCTGATTTCCAGGGAAAAAGAGAAGAATAAGCTGATGTCTTTGGGACTTTTTGCGTCTACTAGTATTTTACTTGTCAACGTTATTACCACTAAAGCGGAAGGAACTGTATTGATATTGGCGGCGCTTCTCGGAATTTTATCTTTAGCGACCGCTCTTTGGGAAAGTGACTCGCGGGAAAACAATCTCAGTCTTTCCCTCAAAGCCTCTCCTAAATTCGCCTTGGCCTTGGCCTTTGTTTTTATGATGGTAAGCGCCGGCGTTGCTTTTCTTTTTGTATTTTTAGGAAAAATTTATGCGGCTGATATTAATGCCGGATCGGCTTCCAGAGTGGTCAATCAAAACAGAGAAGAGGCTATCTTAAAAATGAGTAAAGCCATTACTTTTTATGAAAAAGAAGGGCGTTATTATGCCCAGCTCGGCCAATACTATATGATGCTGGCCAATGAAGAGGCCTTAAAGGGCGAACAGGACAGGGATGTGGAGAAGATCAAGCAATATCTCAACTCATCCATCGCCGCTTCCAATATGGGGAGCAATCTGATGAAAGAAGATGTGGGAACGACGGAAGTACTGGCGCAGATTTATGAAAATGCCGGACTTTATGTTTCTGATTCTTTAAATATGGCGGTGGAAAATTATCAGCGAGGATTAGAATTGGAACCGCATAATCCTAATTATTATTTGAGAATCGGACAAATAAAGTTAAGTCTGGCCGCTACCAAAAAGGACAATACGGAGAAAAAGAAAATGCTCGAAGAGGCTAAGAATATGTTTCAGGAATCGGTAAATAAAAAAACCAACCTGCCAGAAGGATATTTTTATCTTTCTTTGGTGCAGGAAGCCCTTGGAGAAAATGATAAGGCCATTGAAAGCGGAAAGAATGCGGTGGCACTCGATCAGAAAAATGTCGATTTCATTATCAGCTTGGCCAGGATGCTTCAAAACAGAGGCAAAGAAGAAGATATGAAAAATTCGGAACTTCTGTATCAGGCAGTGATTAACCTGGATGAGAAGAATATAAACGGACACTTCTATCTCGGAATGTTTTATGAAAAAAGCAAGAAAAAACAGGAAGCCAAGGAGCAATATAGAAAGGTGATAGAAATGTTGCCGGCCAATTCCGATGAAGCCAAAAAACAATTGGAAAAAATGATTTCCAACGTTGACGCGGGAATTGAAAATACTCCGCAATCTTTGGGACTTATAAAAGAAGAGCAAACCAGTGAACCGGCCGAAGGGCAAACGAGTGAACCAGCGGCCCCAGCCGGAGAACAGGGGAATGGAGAAGTAGCGCCAACAGAATAAAAATGGATAATAATACAGAAGAAAATTTTGATGTTGTCTATCAGCGGGAAATTGAGATTCACAAAAAGTTGCAAAACATTGAAATTGCTTATGCCAAGACAGTAGACAAATACAGAAATCACGAAAATTGTTTGGCTTTTCTGGATTATTTGAAAACGACGGAGAAGGTTTTTGCGGAAGCAAAAATGAGGAAGTGGAACGCGGAAAAAACCAAAAATGAATTAATTGAAATTGAAATATCGATTTTGTCTTCCCGAAGCAACCTGCCGAAAGATTTCTTTAAAAGCATCTATGAAGATTTTCTGGAAAATAACAAACTGATAGGAGAAATTTCCGAAGCTATTCAGCGGCTTTTGAAAAAATATGCCGATCAGCCGGAATGTTGCGAGTTCATTAATTACGTAGAAGCCGTTTTTATCGGTTTTGAAAACATAAAAAGGGGAGATGCCAGTATAATTGATTTAAAATCTGATTTGATAAAAGCCAAAATGCAAGTTTTATCTTGCGACGGCGATCCGGAATTGAAACTTCTGGAAGAAATTTATGATGATTTTCAAAAATTAATACAAAGATAGATTAAGTTAATAAAAATAAAAATAAAAATGGAAACGGAGGTGATTATATGAATGGAGTTCAAACATGGGGAGAGGCGATTACCATGTCGCTTATAAATCTGGGAGACAGATTTATAAACTTCCTGCCCACTCTTTTAGGCGCGCTTTTGGTTTTCTTTGCCGGTTGGATTATCGCTGTTACTTTTGGAAAATTAGTGGAAAAAGGTATGACAGCGGTGCGAGTGGACAGAGCTCTTGAAAAAATGGGATTTGGCAGAAGAATGGAGGAAATGGGAATAAGCTCCGGGTTTTCAGAATTCTTGGGAGGTTTAGTTAAATGGTTTTTAGTGCTGGTGTTTTTAATGGCGGCTACTGACATCTTGAATCTCGACCAAGTAACCACTTTTCTCAACAGCATAATCATGTATATTCCTAATGTTGTTGTAGCGGTGGTCATACTTTCTGTGGTATTTTTAGTAGGAAATTTTGTCTATAATGTTGTTAAGGGAAGCACTCGAGCGGCCGGAGTAATGTCGGCAACGTTGCTGGCGACCATTTCCAAATGGGCGATAGTTGTTTTCGGAGTTTTCGCGGCTCTTATTCAATTGGGAGTGGCATCATCTCTCGTAAGCACTATTTTCATTGGAATCGTGGCTATGCTGGCACTGGCCGGCGGATTAGCCTTCGGTCTTGGCGGACGAGATGAAGCGGCAATGATACTCAAGAAATTGCGAGAAGAAATTACTGAAAAACATAAATAAAGCCATTGCAAATTCATTTTGAAAGGCTCTTTCTCATTCTTTAGGAAAGAGCTTTTCTCTTTAATATTTAAGCTTCCTTAGACCCCTTGACAGAATATTCCAGTTTGCTATTATGAATAAGCTAATTTAAACAAGAGATAGGCCTTAAAAATTATACCGATAGGGGTAAATTTTAAAAGGACAATTAATGAGAATTATTTCAAAAAAATCAATCGAAAAAAGCGGGTGAACTTTTGAGTTTTTGTTTTGACAAAAACCCCGCTCAAATGGCGGTTTTTTGTTTCCCTAAAACAAAAAGAATAGTGCCGAAATAGTTTAATATTATTGGAACGTAATAATATCAATATATTTCCGCATTAACGACCTTTAACAACTGAATAGGTCTATCGTCATTATAAAAATCTGCTGTTTAGCGGAAACTGATTTTATAATAGACGGTTAGTCCTCTGATATTATTTGCAACGTAATATCAGAGTTGTAGGTTTACCTCGTGAAAACCGCTTTGCGGTTGTTTCATAGGGGTATAAATTCCATCGTTTTCAAGCGATGGAATGAAATTGCATTAACTGCGGTTAGCGATTGCTAACTGCTAATCGAAAACTCTGACGTAAAGTCGGAGTAATTTAAGAGCGGTAATACTTAATGCATATGGTGGATGCCTTGACTTATGTGAGCGATGAAGGGCGTAGCAGTCTGCGATAAGCTTCGGGGAGGTGACGAGCAACCTTTGATCCGGAGATTTCCGAATGGGACAACCCTTCGCCGATGAGGCGAAATCATTAACTGAATAAATAGGTTAATGAAGCGAACCCTGGGAACTGAAACATCTTAGTACCAGGAGGAAAAGAAATCTAATGAGATTCCGTCAGTAGTGGCGAGCGAAAGCGGAAGAGCCTAAACCAGTGCTTCGCACTAGAATTTTGAATTTAGAATGGGAATAAAGAATATAGAATTAAGTTTTTATATTTTGCATTTTATTCCAAATTCTAAATTCGCAGTTCGAAATTCTAATGCGTAGCATTGGGGTTGCGAGGTAATATAACTCGTTTAATCGGGGTTTTAAGAAATTTTTTAGCAGAACGTCTCTGGAAAGAGCGGCCATAGAAAGTGAAAGCCTTGTATGCGAAAAGAAATTTTTTTAAACGTTATTATTCTCAAGTAGGGCGGGACCGGAGAAATCCCGTTTGAATCTGGGGCCACTATAGCTCCAAGGCTAAATATCACATAAGATCGATAGCGAACTAGTACCGTGAGGGAAAGGTGAAAAGCATCCCGATGAGGGAGATGAAATAGTATCTGAAACCATATGCTAACAAAGAGTAGGAGCCGTTCGTGTCTCACTGCGTGAGACACTCAAATTTTTAAGGCTAAATTTTAAATTTGAAATGAAATCTAAATGATTAAATTTTAAATTTACTAATTATGTCATTTAAAATTAATTTAAAATTTTAAATTAAAAATTTCAAATTTGAGCGTCGCGCGAAGCGAGACGCGAGCGGTGACTGCGTGCTTTTTGTAGAACGATCCAGCGAGTTAGTTCTGTGTGGCTTGCCTAAACA
>JAKQLJ010000014.1 GCA_029567195.1 bacterium
CTGATTCGCAATCACGCTGCCCTTCGGGACGATTGCGAAACAAATTGAAACCGCCAGTAACAAAAAAATGAGAGTTGCAGGATGTCCACGTGCGTATGCAATCATGGCAACTCCTTCCCAGAAAGTAACCGGTTTTGGCATCGAAATTCAACACCACTTCTAGCGTTAAAATTCAATACCGCCAACAGCCAATTTTTTCTAAAGAACTGCACCTCCTTTCTTTGCCTTATCAGGCAAAAACCCAGAGCCATGAAGAGGTCAATTAATTTATAACATCCTCAAAATTAAACGTCAATAGGAAAAAAGGACAAAAGTATGGCTCTGTGCTATAATCAAAAGAACAAAACTATTTCGCAGAACCCACAGGGCAACCGGGGAAATGGGAATAGAAAAAATTTATGAAAAGCTTATCCGCCTTAATTGAAGATTTTTAAACTGCTATATTTTAGTGGTTTTTATTTTAACAGAAAACGATAATTAAATGACGACAAGCAAAAAATTATTCAACAAAGTTGTTCATTGATTATTATTCACTGCTTATTATTTATGAAATTTACCCATTTACATGTTCATACCCATTACAGCCTGCTGGACGGATTGGCTAAGATCGATGACATTTTGGATCGAGCCAAAGAGCTGGGAATGGATTCACTCGCTATTACCGATCATGGCGTGCTTTATGGCGCTATTGAATTTTCCATAAAAGCCAAAGAAAGAGGAATAAAACCGATTATCGGCTGTGAAATGTATCTGACTGCCGGGGATTATAAAAGTAAGAACAACACCGCGGAAGACAAAACCCGGCATCATCTCATTCTTTTGGCAACAAACAACAAAGGTTACAAGAATTTAATGAAACTGATTTCCATTGCCCATCTGGAAGGTTTCTATTACAAACCCCGAATAAACAGAGAAATTCTGAGGAAACATGCCGAAGGTCTCATTGGCCTAAGCGCCTGTGCCGAAGGCGAGGTGCCATCCGCCGCTATTGCGGGAGACTTGCAAAAAGCGGAAAAACTAGCCCTTGAATATCAGGATATATTCGGCAAAGGCAATTTTTATCTGGAGCTTCAGCATCATCCCAAATTCCCCAACCAGGCCATCGCCAACAAAGCCCTTGTAAAAATTTCCAAAAAGCATGGCATCCCTCTTGTAGCTACCAACGACATTCATTATGTCCAAAAAGATGATAATACCATCCAGGACATTCTGGTCTGCATCCAGACCAACAGGAAAGTTGACGAAGAAAATCGGATGAATCTGATGGATTTTGAACTTTATCTTAAAAGTCCGGAGGAAATGGCCGAGCATTTCAAGGACACTCCGGAAGCCATTGCCAATACTCAAGAAATTGTCGACAAATGCAATTTAAAAATAACCTTGGGTGAAACTCAGCTCCCCCATTTTGACGTGCCGGAAGGTTTTACTCCTGAAAGTTATTTAAGAAAACTGACCAAAGAAGGATTGGAAAAGAAATTCGGCAAAAATCCCCCGGAAGGATACAAAGAAAGAATGGAGTATGAATTGGGGGTTATCGAAAAAACCGGCTTCCCTTCTTACTTTTTAATCGTCCAAGACTTTGTTAACTGGGCAAAAAATCAAGGCATAGTTGTCGGTCCCGGCCGCGGATCGGCTGCTGGCAGTTTTGTTTCATACCTCATCGGAATTACCAATATTGATCCCATAAAATACGATCTTCTTTTCGAAAGATTTTTAAATCCGGAAAGAATTTCAATGCCTGATGTTGATATGGATTTTGCTGACGACCGTCGGGATGAAGTTTTGGATTATGTTCGAAAAAAATACGGCAACGACCATGTCGCCCAGATTATTACTTTCGGAACTATGGCCGCTCGCGCCGCCATAAGAGATGCCGGACGAGCCTTGGGATTGCCTTACGATTTTTGCGACAAAACCGCCAAGCTTATCCCGATGTTTTCTGATATAAAGGAAGCATTGGAAAACGTCAAAGAATTCAAGACTTTTTATGATAGTAGTCAGGACGCCAAAAAGCTTATTGATTCCGCCAAACGCTTGGAAGGAGTGGCAAGGCACGCTTCTATGCACGCTTGCGGAGTGGTAATCACCAGAGAACCGGTGGTTGAATATACTCCTTTGCAAAAAATTATAGGCAAAGAATCGGGAGCTGTCACCCAATATTCATCTTCCACCAAATCAAGCTTCATCGAAAAAATCGGACTTTTAAAAATGGATTTTCTGGGACTAAAAAATCTTACCATCATTCAAAACACTCTGCGCATTGTTAAAAAAACCAAAAGCATCGATATAAATATTGATGAGATTCCCCAAGATGACGAGAAGACTTATAAATTATTGCAGAAAGCACAAACAACCGGAGTGTTTCAGCTGGAAAGTTCCGGTATGAAAAGATATCTGAAACTTCTCGCCCCCAATGTTTTTGAAGATATTATTGCGATGGTCGCTCTTTATCGTCCGGGTCCTATGGATTGGATTCCTGACTTTATCGCCCGAAAGCATGGAGAACGGGAAATACAATATTTACATCCCAAATTAAAACCAATTTTGGAAAAAACTTACGGCGTGGCTGTCTACCAGGAACAAGTAATGCAAATCGCTCAGGTTTTGGCCGGATTTTCCCTTGGCGAAGCTGATGTTTTAAGAAAAGCGATGGGGAAAAAAGTTTTCACCCTCATTCAGGAAGAAAAAATAAAATTTATTGAAGGTTGCGTTAGAAACGGCATAGACAAAAAAATAGCCGAGAAAGTCTTCGCCTACATTGAACCCTTCGCCGGCTATGGCTTCAATCGTTCGCATGCCGCCTGTTACGCCCTCATTGGCTATCAGACGGCCTATCTGAAAGCTCACTTTCCGGCTGCTTTTATGGCCGCTCTTCTTACTTCTGATCAGGACAATATTGACCGCATCGCCATTGAAGTAGCGGAGTGCCGAGAAATGGGCATCGAAGTTATGCCGCCTGATGTCAATGAAAGTTTCGAGGAATTTGCTGTAATCAAAAGCGCTGAAGACAACAAGGAACGGATTCGCTTTGGACTTAACGCCATAAAAAATGTCGGCCACACCGTGGCCCATGAAATAGTGGAAGAAAGAAAAAGAAATGGCAAGTTCAAAAACCTCACCGAACTCATCGAAAGGGTGCAGACAAAAGATCTTAACAAAAAATCCATTGAAGCACTGGCCAAAGTTGGAGCGTTGGATGAGCTGGGAGAAAGGAATCAAATTATTGCTTCCATGGAAAACATTCTTTCCCATTCTAAAAACTTTGAACGGATGAGAAATTCCGCCCAAATTAGTCTTTTTAGCTCGGAAGAAATCAGCTTGCCGGAAATAAAAATGGTTCCCACGGAACCGGCATCCAAAAAACAAAGACTCTCCTGGGAAAAAGAGCTTCTTGGCCTTTATATTAGCGATCATCCGGTAAAAGAATACCAGGAATATCTTGATAAGATGGCGATAAGAATCAGAAATATCGCCAAAGGAATGGTCGGGCAAAATGTAAACGTTGGAGGCGTAATATCAAAAATACAAAAAATATACCTCAAAAGCCAGCAAGCAATGCTTTTTGTGACCATTGAAGATATCGATGCCCGAATGGAAATTTTGGTTTTTCCCAAAACCCTGGAATCTACGGGATCAGTCTGGGAAGAAGGCAAAATAATTCTCGCCTCCGGAAAAATTTCCGATAAGGATGGGCTGTTCAAACTTCTTTGTGAAAACGCCAAAGTGATAAACCAGGAAGAAGTGGAAAAATTAAAAAGGATAATGGCCACTCAAAAAGCCAACGGAGGAAATGAAAGAAATAATTATTCCAAACTAACCATTGCTGTTCCAAAAAACGTGCAAAAAGAAATATTGCGTGATTTGTCTTCTTTTTTTAACCAATGCGAATTGGGCGGAATGAAAGTGTATCTTTCAATTAATAATTCCCGGCTGGAAACTCCTTTTTGCATCAAACATATCAGCGGTCTTGAAGAAGCGATAAAAAAGATAGTCCCGGAAGGAAAAATTGAAATAGTGTAAAAGTTAAATTAATTTCAGCCGGAACGACCGGCTGTTTTTTGGAAAAAAGCAGTTTTATTTATAATCCTTGTTTTTAAATTTTTCTCACTTCTTTTCTGATTTTCTTATAATCAGGAAATGTTTTTTCTACCAGTTCCCAAAATTTTCTCGAATGATTGAATTGCCCCAAATGGCAAATTTCATGAACGACAATATAATCAGCCAGATTGGAAGGCAGGAGAATTATTTTATAGTTAAAACTAAGATTGCCCCTCCTTGAACAGCTGCCCCAACGAGTTCTTTGGTTTCTGACAGTTATTTTTTTGTATTGAAAACCGTAAAATTGGCTATAAAACTCCGCCCTCTTTTGGGCAAACTCCAAAGCCTTTTCTTTGTATTTTAGAAAATCGCCCTTGCTGCTTTTTATATATTTCTTGTCTTTAAATTTGCTGAAATATTTTATTTTCTTCAATATCCAATTTGATTTTTCCCTGACAATTTTTTCTACCAAACTTCCCGGAAAACAGGAAGGGATAGTAACCACCAATTCCCCGCTGCAATAAATGGTCAGACGAGCTTTTCTGGCCCGCCTGCTTTTTTTGAGTCGATAATTTATTTCCTGCCCTCCTACGCTTATTTTTTCTTGCTTCACATTTTTTCATAAATTATGGCTTCAAAACATCTTCTTTCCCTTCGGCCATGATAATCACTTCTTTTATGGTCGGAAATTGCTTAAGCGTTGAATTTATTTCGCCGCTTACTGCTTCTACCCGGCAAGTTCCTCCCATACCCACGGTAAAAGTTTTATCAAAGTCAACTTTAGCCACTCCATTCTCCAGCCCCAAACTCTTTATTTTCACCCCCTGATTGATACTGCTAAAATAGCCTTCTTTTCTTTCTTCGGCTGTCGGCCCGAGAAGAAGTTCATCCATAGCGGCTCTGGCTACCGCTTTGGTTTTGGGTATTCTTCTGGTAAACGGATAAACTTTCGAACATACATCAGGATTGCTGTCTTTTTCATTTTCAAAAAAAACTTTTACCGTCATCGATTCAACCTGCTTAAAAACAACCGGGATGGAAACTTTGTTTATTTCTTCTCCATCACGGGCGGAATATTCAAAAACTTCCACTGTTCCCTGTTTTCCCTTAGGTTTGGGATAATTGACTGATATCTCAAACGGCCCAAATTGGCCGATATCGGGACTGTCCGCTGTCCCATAATTTTCCAAAAGCACCGACCCGTCATTGTTTTTTATTCGAAAACTGAAAGTATTTTCAAAGACTCTCGCCTCCCCTTTTATTATCAAAGGCAGCCCTATTTCTTCATTGGGCACCGGAGAAGACACTCGAATATTATCCTGAGTCTCGTCTTCCATTGTTTCTTTTTTATTTTCATCAATACCGTTTTCTTTAATTTCTCCGCAACTGGCGTTAGGCATCGGAGCTTGAGGATTGCCCTGCTTTATCCACTGGCCGTTATCACACACCCATTGCCCACTTTCTTTTTTTCCAGAGCCGCACGCTGATAAAACAAGGACAAAAAAAACCAAAGCGGAGATTTTTAAAATGTTTTTTTCTAACATAAAATTTTAAAAAAATTAAGTTTTACTGGTTAAATTATAGCAAAGATATTTGCAAAAACAAATAATTTATGGTCTTATTCAAAAAACACTGTTTTTATGATTGTTTATTGACTCCGGCTTATAATTCAAATATAATCATTGGATATTGCAGTTCTTTGGAATAAAAAACAATTTCTCAAAAGGAGACTATTATGTCAATTGAGCCTTGTCAAATTCCCAAAATTTCACGCCAAGATGGACTGTTAAACTATCAGGAAGGAAAGGGAATTGAAGGGATTATCCAAAATATCTCCAGTCTTATTCAAGGGCTTCCCGATGATCCATCTGATGAAAAATTGCTTACAGTGGGAAGGATGCTTTTCTATCTCACGGAAAGTGAAAGGGGGAAAATTGCCGGCGCTTCAGCAAAGCACCGCCACATCGTAGGAAAAGCGCCTGACATTTTCGATGCTTACCTGAAAAAAGTTCTATGCGCAGCGATATCCATCGACTGCCTTGCGTTCAAAAAAGATATGGACTTTATAAAAAGAAGTCCGTCACTGATTTCAAGTGTAGTTGTTGAAATAATAAATCAATGTTCGTAGACTAAAAACCGGAAGCGTATTAGCGCCTCCGGTTTCTTTTTTTATCTTTCGTTTTTTTATCCTTCAATTATTTTTTCCCACGGCAAATCAGCTTTTCCAAAATGGCCATAAGCGGCCGTTTTTTTATAAATCGGTTTCCTGAGATCCAGATATTTTATTATTTCCTGCGGTCGAAAATCAAATTTAAGCCTGGCGATTTCTCCGATGCTCTTTCCATTTTCATCTAAGGCTTCTATCATTAAAGGCTCCGCCTTTCCAATGGCGTAAGCCACGGACACCAAACATTTTTTAGCCAGCCCCTGGGCCACTAAATTTTTGGCAACGTGTCTGGCCATATAAGCAGCGCTTCTATCCACCTTTGTCGCGTCTTTTCCGGAAAAAGCCCCTCCGCCGTGAGGAATCAATCCGCAATAAGTATCTACCATTATTTTTCTTCCTGTTAGTCCCGTGTCCGCTTCAAAACCGCCTTGAACAAATTTTCCGGTCGGATTAATCAACACTTCCATTCCGTTAATATCGCCCATTACGGGAGTTATAAGATTTTTTATAAGAAGTTCCCTGATTTTTTCCTGATCTATATTTTCACTGTGTTGTGTGCTTACCAAAACCTTTGTTACCTTTCCGTCTTCTACTGTAATTTGAGTTTTTCCGTCAGGCCCGACCCACGAAAAATCCGGATTATTCCTTCTCAGATTTTCCAATTCTTCCGCCAATTTATGCACCTTAACAACCGCCTCGGGAAGAAATTCCGGCGTTTCATCTGTTGCGTAACCATACATAATTCCCTGGTCTCCGGCTCCGCCGGAATCTACTCCTTGGGCAATGTCCGGCGATTGCTTAACCACTCGGGTTATTATTTCCAAATCCTGGTTATAGCCGATGTTTTTATACACCTCCCTGGCCACATTGGCAAAATCAACGTCGGCATTGGCAGTCACTTCCCCGCCAATAATCAATGTTCCATGCCCGCCAAATGTCTCCACTGCCACTCGGCTCATCGGGTCCTGACGAAGGCATTCGTCTAGGATGGCATCAGAAATCTGATCACAAACTTTGTCCGGATGGCCGGAAGTCACACTTTCCACAGTGTAGGTTTTTGGATTGTATACCATTTTTTTCGTTATTAATTATTAGATATTTCTTGCCGATTACTAAGCTTAAATGCCAATATAATAATTTCTATTTATTCGTATATTCGCACAGATTAGTAATTCTTAAAGAAAAACAAAAAAAATCCTTCTCAAAAAGGAAAGATGTGAACTTTTATCTTTCCCTTTGTCTTGCCTAAACTTCCGCCTAGACAGTCGGGTATGGTTTTAGCACCTTCTTTAGCACGTCACCGCTAGAGGGTTGCTGGACGGATCATGGAGCCATATCTCTCCCCGTCACTCGTAATAAATTACGTTTATTTAATTGTCTTTTTTATTATATATGTTTTTTGTTTTTTAGGCAAGAGTCTGGATAAAAAAAGCAGGCAAACGGTTTTTTGCCCGCTGGAAAAGACCAATAATCAAATTTCATCATCAACGGATCCTCTTTTTCCCAATAAAGGAGCAAGGAGAAAAATAACTATCACCATCAAAATTACTGCAAGAATTGTTTTCAGCATCTGTCTCTCCTTTTTTAGAAAATCAATTTCTTATCAGTTATTTGACTTCATAATTAACTCCGATTTCTATCACTATCTCCTGGTTTCCCGAAGGAACCTGAGCTGAAGGAGCGGCCGCTCTTTCCGACCCGCCTATTCCGCCCATTCCCATAGAGTAATCGTTTTGCGCTCCAGGAACTTGAACAACATTTTCATACCAACCCGTAATTTTCTTCGGCTTTACTCCGGCTGCATTGAACAAGTCCGCCGCTTTACTTTTAGCGTCCTGGATGGCTTTTATTCTGGCTTGTTGCTTCAAATCATTTACACTGGAAACTGAAAAATTAATTCCGGAAATATTATTAACTCCGGCGCTGTTGGCAGTTGAAACAATTTTTCCGACCATATCCGGATTTTGATTGACTCCGCTTATCTTAACCACTATATTTTGCTGAGCATTATATCCGGAAACAGTGTTTTTTCCGTCTGTGTAATCATATTGCGGATAAAGGTTATACGATTCGGTTTTAATATTTTCCTCTCCTATTCCTTGATTTTTTATAGCCGTAATAACTCTGGCCATTTTTTCATTTAGCTGGCGCAATGCTTCTTCGGCCGACCAGACTTTGTCCACTTGCACGCCCAAAGTAATATTGGCTTCGTCCGGCTGAAAAACAACTTTTCCCTGTCCCGTTACCGTAACTTGGCTTTGGATTTGATTAACAATTCTGTCGCGAATAATGGAAATGACAACAATGGCGGCTAAAAGCACCATGCCGGTAATTAATAAAACGAATTTGGGTTCCTTGAATTTTTGAACACAGCAACCCTCTTGGCTTATATTTGATTCCATATTTTTAACTTAATTTTTACTGCTTTAATTATAGCACAAAAAAATACTGCTGAAATGATTATTTTTTTATGACATAAAAACAGGCTCTTTAATAAATATTATATTTCTGTTTATACCGTCATTCTGAGCGGAATCGAGTCCGTTTAGGACGAGATGAAGCCGAAGAATCTACTAAATAAAATTGCTGGTTTTGATATTAATTGGCAGATCCTTCGACTACGTTCAATCGCTACCTCGATTTCACTTCGCTCAGGATGACGGGTTTTTTTGTTGGATCCTTGTTGGAAAGTAGCAAATCATAGCTTAGTTGAAATAAGGAATGGACTTATTCGCTACGCTGTTTAGTATGGAGCCAGCGGATTTTGACTATTTCCGGATATTTTAATATAATGACAAGTAGACAACTAAATGAGGCGTTGACGCGGCCTAACCATCCGCCGAGCCTTCGTTGTAAGTTAGCGAGATAACTTAAAGAGAGCCCAGATAAATTAAGGGAATTCGAGTGGAACCCCCCGACCTCGCGCCGGGGCTCGAAGCCAGTTAATTTTTGGCGCTTTTTAATTTTAAATTTAAATATATGAAAAAATCCACCATCAACAATTTAGAAATTCTTCGCCATTCGACTTCTCATGTTTTGGCGGCAGCCGTTTTGGAAATGTTTCCGGAAGCGCGCTTCGCCATCGGTCCGGCGATTGAAAACGGATTCTATTATGATTTTGATCTTCCCCGGACGCTTATTCCGGAAGACCTGGAAATCCTGGAAGGAAAGATGAAAGAAATCATCAAGGTCAATCACCCGTTTGAAAGGGCGGAAATTTCCGCTAAAGAAGCTCTGAAAAAATTTGAGGAAGCCAATCAGCCGTATAAAGTAGAATTGATTAAGGAAATAGAGAAAGATCCGGATTACAAATTACCGATCACCATTTACAAAAGCGGGAGTTTTGTCGATCTTTGTTCCGGTCCGCACCTTGATTCAACTGGAGAGATAAAGGCCGATGCCGTAAAACTGACCAAAATTTCTGGCGCTTATTGGCGAGGAGATGAAAAGAACAAGATGCTCCAAAGAATTTATGGCGTGGCATTTGAGACTAAAAAAGAACTGGATGAATACATCCGCATGATGGAAGAGGCGGAAAAGAGAGATCACCGGAAATTAGGAAAAGAATTGGATTTGTTTTGTTTTTCCGATTTAGTCGGTCCGGGCTTACCGCTATTCACTCCGAAAGGAACTATTATTATTGATGAATTGAAAAAGGAAGTGGAGGGCATATGCCGAAAATACGGTTTTGAAAAAGTTTCAGCTCCTTCTTTAGCCAAGCAAGAGCTTTTTGAAATATCGGGACACGCAAAAAAATTTGGTGATGAATTATTTCATGTCACTTCAGAAAAAAAACACGACTTTGTCCTAAAGCCTGTCCAATGTCCACATCAAACCCAGATTTATGCTTCAAAGACAAGGTCATACAGAGATTTACCTATCAGATATATGGAATCAGATAAGCAATATCGAGCTGAAAAAACAGGAGAGGTTGGCGGCTTATCCAGAGTTTATGCAATTACAGTTGAGGATGGACATTCTTTTTGTCGAGTTGATCAAGTGAAGGATGAAATTAAAAATATGGTTAATATTATTAAAGATTTATATTCTTCTATTGGGCTTTGGGGCAATCATTGGATTTCTCTTTCCGTTCGTGATTACTCCCATCCTGAAAAATACATCGGAGAATCAAAAGATTGGGATACTTGTGAAAAAATGCTCCAAGAAATTTCCGATGAAATGGGTCTTAACGCTCAAAGAAGAGAGGGCGAAGCGGCTTTATATGGTCCAAAGTTAGATTTTATGTTTAAAGATGCCACTGGACGTGAAATCCAAATACCAACGGTTCAAATTGACTTTGCTACTCCAAAAAGATTTGGTCTTGAATACATAAATGAAAAAGGAGAAAAGGTTCCGCCAGTTATGGTCCATCGCGCAATTCTCGGATCCTATGAAAGATTTCTTGTTTTACTTATTGAGAATTTTGCCGGTGCTTTTCCACTTTGGCTCTCCCCTGTTCAAGCAGTGATTATCCCTGTTTCTGAAAAGTTTAATTCATACGCAAAAAATATACATTCGCAATTATTAGAGAAGGACATTCGCGTTTCGATTAGTGATGAGTCAGAATCGCTTGGCAAACGTATTCGTGAAGCGGAAAAGCAGAAAATTCCTTATATGATTGTCGTCGGAGAAAAAGAAGAAAAAGACGGCAGTGTGGCAGTGAGGACTCGGGGACAGAAAGAGCAAGAAACTTTAAAGATTGATGAGTTTATTAAAAAGATTATTGAAAAAATAAAAAATAAGTCTTAAAAAAAGCCTCTGGCACCATTTTATTGGCACTAGAGGCTAAAAATTTAGCCAAAAGGAGACAGTTTATTGTTCAAGGATTTGATAGATACTCCTTTCCAAGGCATAAACTCCTCTTTTTTTAAGATTTGGACATTTTTTCTTAATGATGTACTCCAAAACTTCTTTTTCGCGATGATTCTCTTCGATATTTTCGAGCTGATAATTTCTTGCAAAACCAATTACCCGCTTGTCCTTAAGGTCTACAATCAAGATTTTCCCGCCCTCAGCTACGACGCAATGGCGAGCCGTCCCGTATCGCTGATATCCGATAAAGGAGAAGAAATTTCCCTCTTTAAGGACGGCATGCCCATCAGGGACATCAAATAATTCGCCAAGTTTACCAATTACATCCAACATGCTATTAAAGCTCATTTTTCCCTCCTTTGAATCTGAAAATATCAGATTCTCATGGCTTTATTTTTTTTCTTCCAGGAAATTGAAATAATCAAATAAGAAAAGTATTGCCGAAAAAATTAAGTAAAGAAAGATTCCTACAACGGCCAACGGACCGCCGATGAACCCATAGAAAAAGCCCTTGCTTTTGTTATCTTCTTTCATATCCTACCCCTTTCGTCACTTGATTATTAATCATTATTTTAGTATTCTAGTTAGAATACCGATTTATTGTTTAAGAACCTAGATATTAGACTATTGCATAAAATAACAAAAATGTCAACTTTTCTATGAGATATTTTATCAAGACATTTGGCTGCCAGACCCCGCCCCAATTTTTTCCTAGTTTTCTGTAATTTATAAAATTGATTTTATTATCGCCTGCGGCTTTAGTTTTTCTCTAAGACAAGTTCTTTCTTGAAAATTGGAGCGGGGCAAGTGAACCACATGAGATATTTTATCAAAACCTTCGGATGTCAGATGAACCACTCAGATAGTGAGCGGATTGCTGGGTTTTTGGAAATACAACCTCACCCTAACCCTCTCCTTAGTAAGGAGAGGGAATTTAAGCCAACGAAAGATATACATAAGGCTGACTTAGTTATTTTCAATACTTGCGGAGTCCGTCAGATGGCTGAAGACCGGGTTTACGGCCAGATCCATAATCTAAGAAAGAAACATCCTGAAACAAAAATAGTCCTTACCGGATGTCTCGCTAACCGGAAAGATGTGCAAAGAAGACTGAAAAATAAAGTCGATCTATTTTGTGAAATAAAAGATTTCCCGGAAATCGTAGGGACAGACCTTGTGTCTGTCCCAAGAGAGCAAAGACAAGCTTTGCCCCTACAAGAAAATTATCTCAAAATAATACCCAAATATTCTGCAAAACACACTGCGTATGTGCCGATAATGACCGGCTGCAACAATTTCTGCTCCTATTGCGTGGTGCCTTATGCTCGCGGCCGTGAGGTTTCAAGGCCAGCAGAAGAAATTATCGGAGAAATAAAATTATTAGTAAAAAGAGGATACAAGAAAATAATTCTCCTTGGACAGAACGTTAATTCTTACAATGATAAAAAGATTAATTTTTCCAAACTTCTCAAAAAAATAAACTCTATTCCTGGCAATTTCTGGATATGGTTCATTTCCAACCACCCCAAAGATTTTTCTTTGGAACTCATTGAAACGATGACCAAATGCCGAAAAGTCTGCGAATGCGTCCACCTCCCCATTCAAGCCGGAGATGATAAAATCCTCGAAAATATGAACCGGAAATATACTGCCCGGGAATATTTAGCTAAAATTGAAAAAATAAAAAAGGCTTTTGCCAAAAATAAGCCTGGAAAATTATATTCCATCACTTCTGACATTATCGTTGGTTTTCCCGGTGAAACCAAAAAGCAATTCTTGGAATCAGCCAAAATTATGGAGAAAGTCGGCTATAGCATGGTGTATTTCGGCCAGTTCTCTCCCCGACCGGGAACGATGGCAGCCAAAATGAAGGACAACGTCAAAAAATCGGAAAAAGTCAGGCGAGAGAAATACCTGAATGAAATCCTAAAAAAGACTTCATTCTCTAACAACAAAAAATATGAGAATAAGATTATAGAAGTGTTGGTAAATGAAGAAAAGAATGGAAATTATTTCGGCCACACCAGGACGATGAAAAATGTAAAAATTACATCAGCCAAGAAAAATATTACAGGCAAAATAGTGAGAGTCAAAGTTACCAAGGCTAACGTTTGGAATTTGGAAGGAGTTTTGAAAAAATAAAACAAAGGCGACACAAAAGTGTCGCCCGGAAATTCCAACTGTTATTTTGGGTGAAAATCAATGACTTTTCCTCCAGGAGCCACTGCTTTTTTCGCAAGTTCTTTTCTTTCTATCCTTTCCATGCTTTTAAGAGCTCTCTTCCTGGCCTCTTTCAAATAGGGACTAAGCGCTTTTCGCAATTCTTCGCCGTTTCCCTTACAATCGTTGCAAGCTAAGGACAAATGACATATGTAGTCGAACACTTCCTCCTTGAATTCTGCAGAAATCATTTCTTGATAAAATTGATCGCTGGATGCGGCATTTAGAGCGCTCAAAGCAGAAAATAACGTTTCCTGAAAATATTCTTTGTTTTTCCTCCGTTTGGATTTCTGACAATTGAGACAAGCCCGATTTATAGCCACAAGAAGCTCAATATAATTTATCATTTTTCCCTCCTAAAAAAGAACTGGCAATTTCTCCTTGTTTTATCTAATATATAATAACTATTTATGAAAGTAAAATCTAAAATCATAATCATCCTCGGCCCCACTTCCAGCGGGAAATCCGATATTGCCATAAAACTCGCCAAAAAATTCAATGGCGAGATTATTTCCGCTGACAGCCGGCAGGTTTATCGCGGAATGGATATCGGAACCGGTAAAATTGAGGCCGATCACCCGGCCGAAATCCCGCAAAGATTTGCAAACAGCAAATCTTATGCGGGACCTTCCAAAAATAAGTCTTATCTTTCTGGCAAAATACCACACTATCTTATCGACAATGCCAGTCCTCGCACAAACTATAATGCCGCCAAATTTAAAAAAGACGCTGAAAAGATCATTGCCAATATCTCAAAACGCAGAAAACTGCCGATAATCTGTGGCGGAACAGGTTTTTGGATAAAATCCGTCGTTGATGACATCAGTTATCCGGAAGTCAAACCCGACTGGAAATTACGCAAGAAACTAAACAGTTACCCGACAGAAAAATTATTCAAGATGCTCCAAAAATTAGATCCGGAAAGAGCTGGCAATATTGATGTTAAAAATAAAGTTCGCCTGATTCGCGCTATCGAGATTTGCAAAACACTTGGATTTGTCCCTTCATTATCCTCCTCTCCCTCCGGGAGAGGGTGTCCTGTCTTCGGGACGAGTGAGGGAGAAAACTATGATTTCTTGCAGCTCGGCATATTCTTGCCTAAAGAAAAACTCCACGAGAATATCGAGAAGCGCCTACGTAAAAGATTTGATCAAGGAATGATTGAAGAGGTAAAAAATTTACATTATAAAAACAAGCTTAGCTGGAAAAAAATAGAGAGCTTCGGACTAGGATACTTTTGGATTCCGAAATATTTGCGCAAAGAAATCGCCACCAAAGAAGAGCTGTTCCAAAAAATATTTCAAGCTGAAAAAGATTATGCCAAAAGGCAGATGACCTGGTTTCAAAAAGACAAAAGAATTAAATGGGTTCCGGATTATAAAAACATTGAAAAAGAAACGCTTGGATTCATAAAAAATTAGCGGCCAGGAATGTTTTCCTGGCCTTTTTTAGATACAGAGTCGCGTCTTTATGATATTGTTACTGCTCCGATTTCATCCGGAGCAAATCCAATGATTTGAAAAAAACGAGACCGCACAAATTCTCCTTCCCCAAAGCATTCTGCGCAACAATTCATATTTTCACTCTGTAGCTCCCCCTTTTTGTTCGTAAACTCAACTACGATAAAGCTCCCTTTTTTCCCGCAGGAGCAATACCCAGATCTGCCGTTGGTTCTGACACGAAAATCGTATTTTCTTTCCATAACACTCCCTTCTTTCCTCTCAAAAAAGAACAAAAAAAATTCCACCTTATCGGTGGAACAACAAATAAACTATATTATAAATTGGCTTTTTTCTTTTTAGATACCTGCTTTCTTTTGTCTTTTTCATATCTTTACGTATTATACTCTTTTCGAAAATTCAGACAAGGGTTTTTATTTTAACTTAACCACAAGCATTTTTTGGACTATTTGCGGGTTAGCTTTACCCTTAGTTGCCGCCATAACCTGTCCAATTAGAAATTTAAGCGCATTTTCCTTGCCATTTTTGTAGTCCTCGACTGATTTTTGGTTTTTGGCAATTATTTCGCCAATAATTTTTTCTAGCTCCCCTTCATCACTTACCTGCGCCAAGTTTTTTTCTTCGATAATTTGGGATGGATCGCCACCTGTTTTATACATTTGGGCTAAAACTGTCTGCGCTGCGCTGGAATTGATTCTTCCTGAAGCCACGAAACAAATAAGTTCCGCATAATTTTCCGGGGTTATTTCCATGTCCTTTATGCCATGGCCATGCTCTGCCAGATGTTTTCTGAGTTCAGTAATGATGTAATTAGCGGCCAGTTTTATGGATTTTGCCTCATCGGCTTCAAATTCCTTGCAATTTATTTTTTCCCGAAGCTCGCTCACTACTTCTTCGAAATAATCAGCCAGTTCCTTTTGGGAAATAATAATTTCCACATCATTATCGGGCAACTTGTATTCACGACCGATTCTTTTTGCTTTGGCTTCCGGTAGTTCCGGCAAATGCTTCTTCAAATCAGCAACATATTCCTTGGTAAATTTTAACGGCGGAATGTCCGGCTCCGGGAAATACCGGTAATCATGAGCAGATTCTTTGGTTCTTTGGGAAACCGTAATTCCTTTATTGTTGTCAAAACCTCTTGTTTCTTGAATAATTTTTTCGCCTCTTTCGAGGACTTCGGTTTGCCTTTCTATTTCATAATTTATCGCTTTCTCGACAAATTTAAAGGAATTTATATTCTTGACTTCCACTTTAGTGCCGGAAAGTTTGTTTGCTCCTTTTTTATAAAGAGAGATGTTGGCCTCGCAACGCATCATTCCTTTTTCCATATCGGCATCGGATATGCCCAAATATCGGCAAATCTGCTGAAGCTTTTGGCAAAAAATGCGCGCTTCCTCTCCCGACTCAATGTCCGGTTCAGTTACCAATTCCATCAGCGGAACTCCCGCCCGATTAAAATCGACTAAGGTATAGTCCACGCCTTTAGGATGGATAAGTTTTCCGGTGTCTTCTTCAAGGTGGATCCTGGTTATGCCAATCTCTTTCCCCCCGCCTGCATCGCTATGCCCGCTCGCATCGCTACGCGAAGCGTTGCGGACGAGCGAAGCATTTCGGGCAGGATTTATTTTCAGTTTTCCCTTTTCGCAAAGCGGTTGATCATATTGGGAAATTTGATAACCCTTTGGAAGATCGGGATAAAAATAATTTTTTCTGTCAAATTTAGTCTCCAATTTTAATTCACAGCCCAAGGCCAGCCCGGCCATCTGGACGAATTTTATCGCTTCCGCATTAGGGACAGGCAGCGTTCCCGGCTGTCCCGTACAAACCGGACAGATGTTCACATTCGGTTCTCGTTCCAGCCCCAATCCATTTTTACTATCACAAAACATCTTCGAAGCAGTCTTCAATTCTACGTGAACTTCCATGCCAATGACTGGGATATAATTACTTTTCATATAAATTTCATTGTCATTCCCGCGAAAGCGGGAATCTAGTTCTAAAATTTAATATTAGATCCCGAATCAATCCCGGGATAATAATTATCTATTGTCTCCGTCTCCCCCCAATTTTCCCCTTTCCATCCGGCTATAAAGTTTCTCTATATTTTTTTCAACAACTTCATCAAGCGATAACCCTAATTCTGTCGCGATCTGGGCCACATACCAAAGCACATCGCCCAATTCTTTTTTTATTTCCTCTTTGGTTTCATCAGTAATGACTCCGCCCTTGTCTCTGATAACCTTTTTTATCTTCTCTGCCACTTCCCCGGATTCTCCGGCCAAACCTAAGGTCGGATAAATATAATTTTTTCCGGCATCCGGATATTTGGCTGTTAATCGTGATTTTTTTTGATATTCCTCGAAATTCATAGTTTATATTATTTTATTTATACTATTCCAAACTAAATTGCCTATCTTCTCGATGCTCATTATCGATCCGCCTTCAGTGCATTCGATCAGTTTAAATTTCGGAAAACTCCTAGCAATTTCAAGATAAACTTTTTCCGCATCACGCAAATGCTTGAGGTCTTTTTCATGAATATCTCTTTTACCTTTTTTGATATAATTTCTTTTTTCCTTATGGCCGACCAATTTTTGGGCAATAAATGCATCTACGTGAAGAATCAGGTTGATGTCCGGCTTTGGGACGGAAAAAATATTATATTCCAGATCGTAAAGCCATTTAAAATATTTTTTTCTTTTTTTGGAATCTTTTATTTTCCCGCCCTGATGGCCCATGTTGGCTGTTACATAGCGATTAGCCACTACGATTTTCCCCTGCTCCAGCCACTTTCTGATTTTAAAGCTGGCCGCATATCGATCACAGGCATAAAAAATCGAGCCCCGATATGGTCCCACTTCTTCCGCGCTGCCATATTTTCCATTGAGGTATTCTTCCACCAGAGCTGCTGATTTTTGGCCATATTGTGGGAAATCGGCCATCTCCACTTTATGTCCTGCTTTTTTTAACCGCTTTATCAAAAGTTCAGTCTGCGTCGCTTTTCCGCTGCCATCTGTGCCGTCAATAACGATAAATTTGCCTCTTTTTCTTGATTTCATGGATATTTTTATTGATATAATGCTTTTTTATCTTATCACATCAAAATTAAATTTAAAAGACGCCTAACATTCCAAAAGGATGGTGCGCCATGCCTGCCAGATATTACACTTTTCTCTCCGGGAAATAGTTTCCCGTTTTTCTTATTTTCAGATCCCGCCCGCAATAGCGTCCTCCTTCGGCGCATTTTCCCGTCTGATAGCAGGGCGGCTCAAACATAGCCAGCAATTTAGACTTCTTGCCTTTCTTTTTTTCAATTCCTAAACGAAGAGCCCGGCCGGCATGGTAAATTTCTTCCTGAGCACACCAGCAAAGCCTTTTGGCTTGTTCATGGGCAATGGCATTCATGGAGCCAGCCTTTTTATAGCCAACCATAGCGCCATAAGGAGCAATGACCATAGCCAGGGTCCCTGAAATATTTTTGGAAACGCTTATCCACTCTTTCATAAGACTCAAGGCTTCTTTTTCCAATTTCATTTCTCTTAAGATCGGTGGCATATAAAATGATCCGGTAAACTTGGGTTCGCTTCTTCTTATTGTCCTGTGGCGCTGATCTTGCCCCATGGTCGCTCCTGATATTTCAATCTCGGTGATAAATTCCGCCGTAGCATTATTCATCATATCAGGCTTAAAGTGCAAAAGATCCACCGGATGCATATCTTCTACTTTCGGAATTATGAAATCATTTTCCCCTTCTATCCTTAAGAGTCTATGGGAAGGTTTGTATTTTATTCCGACACTTGAAGATTTGGGAATTTTTATCTGCCAGTTGAAATTTTTTCTTTCTTTTTTATCAAACATAAAGCTGATATTGGGAAACTTTTTGGTAACTTCTTCCGCCATTCTGTCGATAATATATCTCATTGAAGGAGTCCAGGAACTTCTGTAAAGCGCGGCTAGAGCGGTTAGATTTATAGTGAAGTCGAATCCGGTCGGGAAAATAAGCGGGATAAACATCCGCATTTGCTCTTGGGCAATTTTAGGCGCTGTCATTTCCAGATATTTTTCGTTGACGTGCGGCCTTTCTTTTTTCAATAATTTTTCCGATATGCGAGAAGCTTCAAAAACATTGGAATGATAAATTTTTACTCCTCTTTTTATATAATCTACGATTTTCTTTCTATTATTGACCTTAACCTCCGGCCAGAATTTTTTGATATAATTTTCTATTTTTCCAAAATCAGGCTCCAGAAACATCTTGGCGCAATACCGGCCGGATCTTTGGTCGCTGTTATAGAAAGGATGAGTCAAATGCATTCCGAAAGTAATGTCGCCAACTGCAATATTCTCTATGGAAAAAGTGAAAAATGAATGTTGCAGAGTGGTATGATGGCCCACCTTGAACAGCCGGTTTTCCACATCGATCAACTTTCCCCATTTAGGATTCTCCGCCTGATAACACTTTAGCGCGGCATGACTCGCCAACTCTACCGGATCAGTAGCGGAATAAGAAATTAATTTTATATCTATCATATCTTATTTATTAATTATTTCATCAATTTGTCTATACAATTCCTCCGTAGTCCCATTGTTGTCTATTACATAATCCGCTTTTTCTTTTAAATCTCTTATTTGAAGCTCCGCCTCCCTTTCATGGTCTTTCTTAAATTCTTCAAATGTCTTGTCTTTGTCATCCATATTCTCTCCTCTTTGGGTCAGTCTTCCAAAACTGTTTTCGATTGAGGTATCAATATACACCAATTTAAAATTCGGCAGTCTTTTAAGATAGGAAATGTCGGCCATTCTTCTCACTCCATCAATGGCAATTATCTCGTGCTTGTCATTCTCCACATCTTTAGCGATAACAGAAGACAAGATATCATCAAAAAAATTTTCTCTGAATACCGTAGAGATTTTTTGAAGATTTTCCCTGTTTTCTTCAAGATACAAACGCTTGGCCACATCGCGAAGCATAGTGGAAAAACGATGAGCGCTCCCGTTGTATTTATCGCAAATATATTTAGCCGTAGTCCCCTTGCCGCTGGCTATCTCTCCCGCAAGACCTAAAATAACTTTTGCCATGAATTTATTTTTTATTAATTACTGTTTTTATTCCGTATTGATGCATATCATCTATTAAATCTTTTTTCTGCCAATCCTTTACCCAGTCAGATATTTTATATTTCTTTATTTTTCCGTTTTTTTGGTGACAAATTACTTCTTCTATGCCGGCATTGACTATCATTTTCTTGCAGATAAAACAAGGATAAGCGTCAATAATTTCCGACTTCTCGTTTTCATTCAACTTTACCGAGTAAAGATACATTTTAGCTCCCAAAAGACTGCTCCCCGAACGAGCTGAATTGATAATGGCATTTTGTTCCGCATGAACGCTTCTGCAAAGTTCATAGCGCTGGCCGGAAGGAATATTCATTTCTCTCCTGAGACAATTATTGCG
>JAKQLJ010000023.1 GCA_029567195.1 bacterium
AAAACCAAGCCTACCCAGTATGCCGTAAGAACCTTAAACGGCGCCGGAATCCTTCCCGATGTCATTGTGGCGAGAAGTGAAACATATATTGATCAAAAAAGAAAAGAAAAAATCGCCATGTTTTGTAATATTCCGGAAAGATATGTCGTATCCGCTCCGGACACCGACAGTATTTATGAAGTGCCGATAAATTTCGAAAGAGATGATCTTAGCCGATTGATTCTCAAAAAACTGGATTTGCCGTATAAAAAAACCGATCTTAAGGAATGGTTTGATTTAGTGGATAAAATCAAGCATCCGAAAGGAAAAGTGAAAATCGGAGTAGTGGGAAAATATTTCGGCACCGGCGATTTTATCCTTTCCGATGCTTATATCAGTGTTTTGGAGGCGATAAAGCACGCGGCATATAAATTGAATGTTAAACCCGAAATCGGGTGGATTAACAGTGCTGTTTTTGAACGTGAGCCGGAAAAATTAAAGGAATTGAAAAAATATGACGGCATAATTATTCCGGGCGGATTCGGATCGAGAGGCGTGGAAGGAAAAATCAAAGCCATTGAATTTTTACGTAAAAATAAAATTCCTTTTTTTGGGCTTTGCTACGGTATGCAGTTGGCGGTTGTTGAATACGCCAGAAATGTCCTGGGAATGAAAGACGCCAATACCACGGAAGTTGACCGTAATACCAAGTATCCGGTTATAGATATTATGCCCGAACAAAAGAAAAATTTAAAAGATAGAAATTACGGAGCAACCATGAGATTGGGAGCTTATCCGGCCTTGCTCAAAAAAGGAACAATCGCCTACGGCGCCTACAAAAAAAATAAAATTTCCGAACGTCACAGACACAGATGGGAAGTCAATCCTGAATATATAGAAAGACTGGAAAAAGGCGGTTTGATTTTTTCCGGAGTTTCTCCCGATAGCAGGCTCATGGAAGTGACGGAGCTGCCTAAATCTTCCCATCCTTTCTTTCTGGGCACGCAATTTCATCCGGAGCTTAAATCCGGTCCGTTAAAATCACACCCTTTGTTTTATGAATTCGTAAAAGCTAGTATCAAAAAGAAATAAAAAAAGCTCCGGTTTGAACCGGAGCTTTTTTTATGCCGCAGAACTTATTTATTTTTCTTGGTTTTCTTGATTGCAGTCTTTTCTTCCACGGAAACAAATCTTCTGGCTGTCAGTTTTCCGGTAAACGTTTTGACTTTTTTGGTGCTGAATTTTACCACTCCGTCTTTCATGGCAAAAAGAGTATCATCTTCTCCTCGCTTGACGTTACGCCCCGGGTGAAATTTAGTTCCTCTTTGCCGGATAATTATCTGGCCGGTAGAAACTTTTTCACCGCCAAATTTTTTAACACCCAATCTTTTGGATATTGAATCTCTTCCTAATTGAGTAGATCCACCGGCTTTTCTATGTGCCATTTGTTTAGTATCTAGTATCTAGCCTGCCTGCCGGTAGGCAGGTATTTTGTAGCTAGTATCTAGAAAAAGGTTAATATCAGTTACAGAAAATAGCTTACCAAAATTATGCTATAATGTCAATAATCAAATGAAAATAAAAATAAAAGAATTTTGGCAGCAGCATGAAACAAAAATAATCCTCATTTTTGGTTTTATGCTGGTTTCGGCCCTGTCTTTTGAGGCCGGCCTGCTAAAAGGCCGTGAGATAAGGGAAAATCCGATAATTGTGGAAAAAACAAGTTCCGGTCAGGCGGTTTGCGGGGCGGACGCTGACAGAGCAGAGGAAAATGCTCCCAGAGCTCAAAATTTGGCCCAGGAGGCCTCGAATACCTCCGGCAGTAGCAACAGTAGCACCGAAAATTGTGCCTATGTCGGCAGTAAAAATTCCGATAAATATCATCTCCCCGGTTGCCAGTGGGCGAAAAGAATAAAGCCGGAAAACATCACTTGCTTTAAGGACGAGAATGAGGCAAAATCAAAAGGGTATTTGCCAGATAAAAATTGTATCAAATAACTTTTAATAATAATTTATGAAAAACGGCAAAAAAATATTTGTCATATCTTTGGGCGGGTCGCTTATCGTTCCTAACCGAATTGACTGGGCTTTTTTAAAAAAATTCAAAAGCTTAATAGTGGAGCAAATTAAAAAAGGAAGAAAATTCATTATCATAACCGGCGGCGGATTTGCCGCCAGGGAATATCAGCAGGCGGCTTTCAAAGTTACCGATCTTACCAATGAGGATCGTGACTGGCTGGGGATCCATGCTACCAGAATGAATGCTCATTTGGTCCGAACAATTTTTCGAAAATACGCTCATCCGGTGATAAATAAAAATCCCAATGATCTTGAGGATTTTTATAATTTTAAGGGTTCTATCATGGTAGCGGCCGGCTGGCGGCCAGGGTTTTCTACCGATTATGACGCGGTGGTGCTGGGAAAATATTTCAACGTCAAAAATATCATCAATCTTTCCAATATTGATTATGTTTGCGATAAAGATCCTAAAAAATTTAATGACGCTAAAAAAATAAAAGAAATTTCCTGGGCGGATTTTCGAAAAATGGTAGGGAATAAATGGGATCCGGGGATGAATGTGCCTTTCGATCCGGTGGCTTCCAAGATTGCCCAGGAGCATAATATGGAAGTGGCTATTATGAACGGGAAAAACCTAAAAAACCTGGAGAGTTATCTGAACGGAGAAAAATTCAAAGGAACGGTTATAAAATAATCTACCTGCGGGCAGATGTCGGATATAAAAAACTAAAATTCTTTATTTGAATTTTAGTTTTTTATATTTCAAAGTAAAATAAATGGCAAAGTAAAATAATAGGGCAACGGCGGCGGCGGAAATTATAAAGCCTGTTGCCAAAGGGAAAACCAGATCAAAAAAAATGGCCTTGCTCAAGAAAAATTTAAAACCCAAATCATAGGTGTTATGGAAACTTTCTATAAGTTCTTTGGGATTGGTATTGAAGATAAATCCACCAATTATCGAGGCTGGAGGAAGAATGGCCAATGTTCCCCACATATTGGTGGAGAGAGCTCCGGCGGCGGCTGAAAGCTTATTTAGTCTAAAGATGGTGGCCAAAATCAAAGCGGCTGTTACGCCTTCTCCCGGGATGATGCCCAGAAAAATTCCGAGTGCCGCTCCGGCCGCCACTTTATGCGGAGAGTCGTCAATGAGAAAAAAATGTTCTAAGAATTTTTTAATCTTATTCATAAACTTGTTTATTTTACGCAAGTGAGATAAGAATCATTTCTTTTTAACGATAAAACCGGAACTTTCCTTGCTCAGGGTTTTTGCTTTTTCTATTTCCTTTCGGATATTTATGGGCAAAACGCCCAGGATGTTTTTGAGGGCAATGCCGTCCACTTTCAGGACATCTTCCCATTTATCAAGCGGTTCCAAAATTTCTCTGATTTTTTTCTCGTCATATTTGTAAGTTTTTCTGGCTGTTCTGGCAATGATTCCTTGTTCTCCAAAAACACGTTCCACGCCTTCCTGATCCATATAAAGAGCAATATCTTCCTGAAGTTTTCCCAATCTCTCTTTGGTGATATTCATGGCTGATTTTAAATCGATATATTCGCCGATAATGGCGTTTATTTCGTCCGTATCAAGTTTTCTCATCTCCTTGAATTTATGTTTCCACATCGGACATATGTTTTGAAATCCGCACCAATCGCAAAGCGGGGATATTTGCGGTTCAAATTTTCCTTCTTCTATTGACTTTATAGTATCGAGAAAAAACTGCTCATTGGTTTTTAGTTGCTCCGCGGTCCTGGTAGCGGAAAGTTTTACGCCATGTTTTAGGTAATACAAGCTGACTTTGATATTTTCCAAATTTTCTATCTCTTTTGGATAATGGGAAAGGAAGGCTTGAAGATAAACGGAAAGTTGAAGGTCATTTTCCACTTTTTCCTGGGTCGGCATTTTTCTGGTTGTTTTATAGTCAATAATTTCATATCCATCTTCGGTTTTATCGATGCGGTCAATGATGCCGGAAACGATATGCTTGTTGTCTTCCTTGCCAATTTCAATTTGGAAACGCGATTCCAAAGTTACTATATTAAAATTAGCCGGATTGTTTTTTTTGTAATAATCCTGAATGATGCGGACGCCCTGCGTAAAAGCCGCTCGTTCTTCATCTGGATTTTCGAAGACAGCCGGATTCCAAGAATTGCCAAAATGTTCCAGGGCTTGATCCAAAGTGGGAGAGAGAATACCCGGGGTGTGGATAAATTTCATCGTTTCGTGGATAGTGGATCCAAAAACCGCCTCTTTTGATTTAGGTTCTTTCAGCTTGTCTATTTCTTTGAGTTTATATTTTAGGGGACAATTTCGATAATTGTCCATGGAAGAATATGAAATGCGCATGATTTATTAGAAAATATTAAGTGTTAAGCGTAGTGCATAGAAATTATAACAACTGGTTGACGGAAATGCCAATATTTGCTAACATCCTTTCACACATGATGGCGGAGTAGCTCAATGTGGTTAGAGCGGCAGGCTCAAACCTGTTTGTTAGCGGTTCAATTCCGCTCTCCGTCACCACTAAAATCCCAAGGTATCAGGCAAAATCGCCCGATACTTTTTTTATTTGACAGATTTTAAAGCATAGGGTATTATCAATGCATACTAATTAAGTAGGATTAAAAACATTTACCCTGTTAAATACTGATATTTATAGGGTAAAATTTAACTAATAAGTTTATTCTTTTTTAGGCTTATTGGAGCATAAAACAGAATTATTTAACAGGGTGAAATTCTCAACACGGGCTGAATATGGGCTCAAAGCCATGGTCAATTTGGCCAAAGACCATCCCGCGCAAAAAAGCATCAAGGAAATATCAAAAAGCAAAGAAATTTCAGTGAAATATCTGGAACGTCTTATCAATGAACTGCGAAAAAGCGATCTGGTCAAAAGTCAGCGCGGGAAAAATGGGGGATACATGCTTGCTAAAAAACCGTCACTTATGAAAGTCGGCGAAATAATTGAAGTGGTAGAGGGTCCGATTGTTCCGATGAATTGTGCGGGAAAGAAATGTGCCATGCTTAATAAATGTTCGTCGCAAATAGTTGTCTGGAACAAAGTCGGAGAGCAGATAAAAAAAACATTATATGGGATAAAATTAAGTGATTTAATATAAAAAACGTCATCCTGAGGATTTTGACATTACGTCGGAGGACGAAGGATCTATAAATGGTTATTTATAGTTTTGCAATAAATCGTAAAACTATTGATAACACAAAATAGATCCTTCACTCTTCTCCGCCAATGGCGGATTGAGTTCAGGATGACGGGGTATTAATTTTTATGAAACAAATATATCTCGACCACGGGGCGACGACCCCGGTTGATAAAAAAGTTTTAGCTTCTATGCTTCCGTATTTCAGCGAGAAATACGGCAATGCCATGTCACTTCATGAATTTGGCAATGAAGCCAATAAAGCTTTGGAAAAAGCCAGAAAAAGCGCGGCTGATTTTTTTGGTGCTGATAAAGAAGAAATAATCTTTACTTCTGGCGCGACTGAATCCAATAATTTGGTGGTAAAAGGCGTATTGCGAGCATATTATGATAATATTCGTTCCAATTTGCCTAAAATTAGTTCTAATTTGCGAGTTCCTCATATCATCACTACCGCCTTTGAACATCATTGTGTTTTGGATGCTTGCAAAGCAGCTCAGAAAGAAAATTTGGCCGAAGTGACTTTCATAAAACCCAACAAGGAAGGAATAATTTTCACGGAAGATGTAAAAAAGGCGATAAAGCCCAACACCATTTTGGTTTCAGTTATGTATGTCAACAACGAAATCGGCACTGTCCAGCCAATCGCGGAAATCGGAAAATTAATTAAGAATTACAATTCCAAATTACCAATTACTAATTACAAATTACTTTTTCATACTGATGCAACACAGGCGATAAATTATTTTAATTGTAATGTCAATAAGCTCGGCGTGGATTTGCTTTCTATGTCAGCTCATAAAATTTATGGCCCGAAAGGCGTTGGCGCCCTTTATATCAGAAAAGGAACAGCTATAAAGCAGGTGATGGACGGTGGAGGGCAGGAAGGCGGAAAAAGAGCCGGCACGCACAATGTGCCGGGAATTGTCGGGCTTGGAACAGCAATATCAATGATCAATGATCAAGGAACAAAAAATAAGAAAAATGAAATATTAAAATTAAGAAATTATCTGATAGATAAAATTTTGAAAGAAATTCCGAAAACAAGACTTAACGGATCGAAAATAAAACGTTCGCCGAATAATGCCAATTTTTCTTTTCAAAATGTAGAAGGGGAGAGTCTCCTTATAATGCTGGATGCGGAAGGAATTGCGGCTTCTACCGGCAGCGCCTGTTCGTCCGGCTCTCTTTCGCCGTCCCATGTGCTTTTGTCTCTCGGAATGAAAGCGGAAGAAGCTCATGGATCGCTCAGATTGACGCTGGGGAAAAACACGACCAAGAAGGAAATAGAATATACCATTTCAAAATTAAAAAACATTATCGAAAAACTCAGGAAAGTTTCAGGGAATGTTTTGGGGGATTATTACCAAGCTAAAAAATGACGCGAAGCGTCATCCTCGCGCCCGCCTGCCGGCGAGGCAGGTAGGCGGGGATCCAATCTGGTTTATTAAATTTATACACTAGATTCCCGCTGGAGTTTACCCCGCGCTTGATGCGGGGCGGGAATGACAAATATAATTATTAATTTAAACATCACATAATATATGTATTCAAAAAAAGTTTTAGAACATTTTACCCGTCCTCATAATCAGGGCGTGATAAAAAAAGCCGACGGTGTCGGCATTGTGGGCAATCCCACCTGCGGTGATTTAATGAAAATTTATATCCGTGTCAAAAAAGACAAAACAAAAGGGGAAGTGATAAACGATATAAAGTTTGAAACTTTGGGTTGCGCTTCGGCTATCGCTACCTCTTCCATGATTACCGATTTAGCCAAAGGGAGGACTCTTCATGAAGCAATGAAAATTTCTCGTGATGACGTAGCGGATGCCTTGGAAGGTTTGCCGCCAATCAAAATGCATTGCAGCAATTTGGCGGCTGATGGGCTTCATGCGGCCATCAAAGATTATAAGAATAAAAAGTAAAAAATAGGGAAGACTGGTTAGCTTAAAAAAAGTGAGAAGAAGTCGCAATATTTATACAAATAAAAATAAAATTTTTTAAAAATTTTATTTCTTCATTGTAATATATAATGATCCAGGCATCGAAAAGGGAAGATGGATAATTTTTTATTTGTTTTTGCCTTTTGATTCCGGTTCCTGTTTTTAAGGGAAATGCCGGGAGGGGAGGAAATATGAACAGTGTCGCACAATGTATCTTTTACGACATTTGGCATAACCTCATGGGTCTTTCAAAAGAACCCGTCCTGGGATACATCTATGTATCCCTTACTCCCTTCATTTCTCGCAGAACCTAATTTTGGAAGCCGTTTCGGAAACGCTATAGGCTGTTATGCTCCCGCGTCGTTAGGTCATCGCTATTTTTTTTAAAAATATTTTTTAAATTTTTTCAAAAATAATTTTTTAAAATATAAATATAATAGTTTTTATTTAATACAAAATACTCCGAGTAAAATATTTCTTGAAAATAAAAAAACAACCAGAATAACAGCGGTTGTTTTTTTTATCTATTTTTATGTTTTGAATGTTTGGTTAATACCAAGGCTATATTACCTCTCCCCTATTATTTGTATATAATCATTTGGTCAATGGCGACCTTACTGTCAACTCCGATTTTTCCCACTAATGATTTAGAAGTGCCAAGATAGAGATTGGAACCAAAATATGGATCATGAACAATATAATCTTTTTTATCTTTGCCGGTGACCACCACATAGTGTCCTCCTCGGCCGTTGGTTTTTTTAATGTAAACTATGACAGGATTGCCTTTTTTAATTTCGCTGTCAATAGTGGACCATTTTATATTGCCATGGGAAACGGAAGAAGAAAGGGAAATTCCAGGACTCCAGGTGGCTGGCCATTTGATAAGATCATAATAAAATATTTTTTCGCGGCACATTTTTCCCGGATCAGTGCTAGCTCCGTTTTTTTTGAAAACCATAGCGACAGAAGTGACGGCACAACCATAATCTTTCATAAGAGAAGAAGAATTTCCGATTTTTTTATTTCCCCAACGTGAATCTTTTTGGGAAAAATACCAGGAAGTAGAAGCCAAATTATCTTTGGGTTTGGGATATTTGCTTACACTGGCGCTGACTTCATCCAGGTTGCCGGCTTCGGAAAAATTGAAAAGTTCCTGTTTTTGTTCCTCCACTCGAGCCAAGAGTCCGCGGTATTTTTCTTCCTCTCCCTGTGTTTGAGTGAGAAGATTTTGCTTTTGCCGCTCGGTATATTGGAGGTCAGCTTTTTTATCCGCCAATTCTTCTTTGAGATCTAAATTTTTCTGCATATCTTCGTCCAACTCTTTTTTGTCGTTTTCCAGTTCGCTTTTTGATTTTTCAATATCTGATAGAATTTCGGAAACTTTCGCTCCGGATTGTTCCAGATAATCTGATTGACTGAGAGTTTCGGAAAAATCCTTATTTATGATTACCAGCCCTAAAATTCCCTGCTGGTCGTATTCATAATATGATTGCATTAGTCCGGTAAGAATCTTTTTCTGCACATTTATGTTCGCTTCTTTTTCTTTTATTGCTTCCTCTAAGTTTTCAATTCTTTTAGTCAGTTCATCCAATTCTTTTTGAGTCAGCTGAAGCTTGCTGTGAGTCTCCATTTTTTCCTGATTTATTGAGTTCACCTGAGCAGCCAAAGTGCTTTCTTGTTTGTCTTTGAGTTTTATAATGCTTTCATACATTTCCGCTTTTTTGTCCAATTTCTTGCAGTCTTCCTCGCAGTCATCCTGCTTATCTTCATCATCAGGATAACTGGCCTTGCATTGATCCTCGCAGGATTCGGCTTGGGTATAATTTTTTTCCAGAGTAAGAAAAGCCATGGCTAAAATGCCGAGGAATATCAATGAAAATAAGCTTATTTTATTTTTATCTTTTTTTATCATTTTTTATCCTATAAAGACAAGGCTTTTTTTATTCTTTTTATGCTTTCCTCTTTACCCAGGACCCAGGCTACTTCAAAAGGCGAAGGTGATTTCTGCTGCCCGGTGAGAGCGGCCCGAAGTGGCCAAAGCAAATCTCCTTTTTTATCTCCGGCTGCTTCCACTAGCAGTTTCTCCAAATTTTCTTTAGTCCACAAAGGATCAGAAATTTCAGTTAAAATATCCAATGATTTTTGAAGCGATGCTTTCAAATTTTCATCGCTCATTTCTTTCCAACGCAAAAGATTTTTATCATAATCTATGTCGCTTACAAAAAAGAAAATATTGTTCTCCCCCACTCCGGATAAATTTATCAGGCGATCGCGTTCAACGGTTAAGACTTTTTTAATATAATCTCCTTTTTCTTTGTTGTTCTTTCTTTGTTGTTCTTTGTCCCAGATATTATAAAATTCTTTCTGTCGCCAAAATTCCAATGATCGTTCATAGAGTTCATCAATGGATAATTTTTTGATCCATTGGGAATTTATCCAGTCGAGTTTTTGGATATCAAATACCGCGCCGCCTTTGTGGACGCAGGAAAGATCAAATTTTTGAGTGAGTTCTTCGAGGGTAAAAATTTCCTGAGTCGATCCTTCGCCTGGATTCCACCCTAAAAATATTACAAAATTAATGATAGCTTCCTTTAGATAACCTTTCTTGATGTAGTCTTCCACAGCCACGTCACCTTGTCTTTTGGAAAGTTTTGATCTGTCGGTGTTGAGAAGCAGGGGCACATGGGCGAATTGCGGCGGTTCCCAGCCAAAATATCTATATAGAATCAAGTGTTTGGGAGCGCTGGAAAGCCATTCTTCTCCGCGGATGACGTGGGTTATTTTCATTTCGTGGTCGTCAACGACATTGGCCAAATGATAGGTGGGATAGCCGTCGGATTTCAAAAGCACCTGGTCGTCAACAAGATTAGTATCAAATTTTACTTTTCCTCTTATAATATCATCAAATTCAATCATTTCATCTTTGGGCATCTTGAGGCGGATAGTATAAGGGCAATTACTTTTAAGTTTTTTATTCACTTCTTCGGGAGTTACGTTCCGCAGACAATATTGGTCGTAGATTGGCGGCTGTTTCTTGGCCTGTTGATCACGTCTCATCTCTTCCAGTCTTTCCGGTTCGCAGAAACAATAATAAGCGTGGCCGTCTTTCACCAATGTTTCCGCATATTTTTTATAAACTTCCAGTTTTTCTGATTGGATGTATGGTCCATACTCCCCTATCTCTATGATTCCTTTATAAGATTTTGAATCATAGAATTTGGAATTTGGAATTTGGAATTTGGAATCTTTTTGAAAAACTCCTTCTGTATAATTAACATCAGCCCAATTTAAAACGTTTATCAAACTTTCAAGCGCGCCCGTAACAAATCTTTTTTGATCAGTATCTTCTATGCGCAACACAAAATCACCGTCATTTTTTTTGGCGAATAAGTAATCATATAAAGCGCTTCGGAAATTTCCGATATGCATAAATCCGGTTGGTGATGGCGCAAATCTAACGCGTGGTTTTGTCATTCTTTATGAACTACTAATTTCGTAAAAATATACGAATCTTATAGTATTATTTTATTTTCATATTAAACTTTTTTCTCATTTCAACATGTTCTTTTTCAACTAATTTTATGTTTAAATTATTCATCTATTTAAAATTATTTTTATTGGAAAAACAACTACTGCGTTCCATATCCTTTTTAGCCTTTTAGGCTGAAGTATCAAGCGCCAGAGCCATTCAAGTCCCATTAGGCGCCAAAAACATGGAGCGCGGCGGACATATCCCGTGAGAAAATCAAAACTTCCACCTACTCCCATGGCTAGCCTTATTCTATCATTATTTTGTCTTGCGATAAAGGTTTCCTGATAAGGCGCTCCAAAATTGCAAAAAACTATCTGGCAGCTGGAGCTCATGATCTGATATGCGCTGTCTTTTGTGTCTATGTCGTCCCCGTCGACTATCAAATTCGGATAAAATTTAGCGATAGCATTCCGCGTTTCTTCCCAAGTACTGAGTCCGTCTTTTTTTGCTGCCAAAAATATGCTCAATTTTTCCTTGTTGGCCAGTCTGATAATCTTTTCCATAAGGTCGGCTCCGGCTATCCGGCATTTGAGGTGTCTGCCATATCGCCAAAAAGCAAATTTTATTCCCATGCCGTCAGCAATGTTTAGATCGCAGCTGTTCAGTATATTCCTGAATTCCTGGTTTTTCTGGGCTTCCATGATAAACTCCGGATTGATAGTGGCGATTTGATGGAATTTTGGTTCAGACAAAAAAATTTTAATTTTTTCCAACGTTTCTTTTTTGCTAAAATCGTCAATTTTTATTCCCAAAATATCAAATTTGCTTCTTGTGTCCATATGTGGTTATAAGGAAATATATTATATTTCACTGAAGGATGTTTTTTAAAAGTCTATGTGCGGGGTATTTGTCGAGCAAGCTTTTTTCAAAATTCTTATTTCCAGTTTTTGTTCGCTTAAGGCAATTTTCAATCCATTTTTCATAGTCCTTTTTTCCATTATGCAGCCATTGATCGGTTTTAGTGATTGTTTGATTGCTTGCCTTGACTCGTTTTCTTATGGTTTCATAGCTGTCACCGCCTAGAAGCATTTTGGCAATTTGCAAGCGCCTAGCAAACATCAAAGTTTCACTGGGAGTAAGCAGTCCGATAAAAAAATCAATCACCTCTTTCTTTGATTTTAAATTGGAAATTGTATTATAAAAATAACCGGTTATCTCCTGCTTTTCCTTTTGGCTTATCAAATGTGTTTTTACTTTTGACATTTTTATGGAATTATTTTTTCTTTCGCATCCATATAACCACATATGGACACAGCAGAACAATAATACGAAAATACGAAGAGTGTCTGTCTGATGGAAAAAATTAAAAAATGAAAAAGGGAGATATTGTTTTTTGCGTAAAAATATTTACAAAATTTATTTTAACGGACAAGACTCAATGAGGGCATATTCGCTTTCCCCTTCTCCAAAACCGCTAGCCATTATGTCTACTGTTTCTGCGGTCACAAAAAGGGAAAATTTTTCAGAAATTTCCGGTTTTTCCGTCAAGTCTTCCCACTTATGCTTTCTTATTCTTCCCAGGGTTATATGGGGGCGGAAAGATTTTTTGGGCGCCCGGAAAATGTCCAGTTCTTTTTCAATTTTTTCGTATAAATTTTTCAATTCTTCGCTGGGAGCGCCGGTAAGCCAGATCATTTTTGGATCATCTTTTTCCGGCGCTAATTCGATACGGTCAAATTCCAAATCAAAAATATTTTCTTCTTGAGCCGCTATTTTTACCTTTTCACAAACATCTTTGGTCGTTTCGTCGTCAATATAGCCCAAAAAGAACAAGGTAATGTGAAAATTGGCTTCTTTTACCCACTTCACCGGCAAATCAGACCATTTTTCTATTGTCTTTGTGAGCTCTTTTTTCGCTCTTTCGGGGATATTTATGGATATAAAAATTTTACGCTTCATAGGATAAATAATAGCTTAAAACGGTCATTTTGGCAAAAAATAAAGGGCGATCAGCTAAATGTGCTAATCGCCTCGGGAAATTCAGTATTTATCGGGATTTATAAAGTGGCCTTTGGGCCAGCGAAGACGCCAAATCAATTTACCGAATGACCATAAAAATACACCAAGCAAAATACCGGATAAAACACTGATAATTTTATAAAAATCCATATTCATCCTCCTCTTTCAACGTGTGAATTTCTTTATAAAAACAAGGATTTAGCCTTTTGCCTTTTATTTAAGGAGCTAATACAATATAGCATATGGCCAAAGAAAAGA
Source organism: bacterium (assembly GCA_029567195.1). Lineage (GTDB taxonomy): Bacteria > Patescibacteriota > Minisyncoccia > Moranbacterales > UBA2206 > JAKQLJ01. Next base: position 12,847 of record JAKQLJ010000023.1, read on the forward strand.
AAAGTGACAAATTTATCATTGATGTCGTGCCTTTGACGCGCATTCCCCTGACCCGTAATCAGTCTTTTTCGTATTTAAATGATAAAAAACTGGCGCCGGGAACTTTGGTGTCTGTCCCGCTTTTCAGAAGGAAATTGGAAGGGATAGTTTTAGGCTCAAGGAGCGATTTTCATAGGCTGGGAAATATCGAACTCAAAAAAATAGATAAAATCATAGAAGAAAATTTTTTGACCGAGGAACAAATGAAATTGGCACAGTTTATCTCCGACTATTATATTTCTCCGCTCGGAATAGTGATGAAGGGGTTTGTACCAAAACGTCAAAAAAGAATTAAGAATTATGAATTAAGAATCGAGAATAAAAAAAAGAACATTATTTTGACAGCTGAACAGCAGAACGCCGTAAATTTAATTTCAAATTTCAAATTTAAAATTTCAAATTTTCTTTTATATGGTCTTTCCGGATCGGGAAAAACGGAAGTATATATCCATTCGATTATAAAATTAAAAGAAAAAGAAAAAAACTTACAGTTTCTGGTGTTGGTTCCGGAACAAACATTGACGCCGCAAGCTATGGAACGCTATGGGGCATATTTTAGCCCTGATGAAATGGTGCTTCTAAGCAGTAATGTTACAAAAGGCCAATATTGGTCAAACTGGCAGAAAATCAAATCGGGCGAAGCAAAGATAATAATCGGTACCAGAATGGCTGTTTTTGCGCCGTTTAAAAAATTAGGCATGGTTGTGATTGATGAAGAGCAGGATATGTCATATAAGCAATGGGATATGAATCCGAGATATGATGCCAGGACTTTGGCTGAAAAAATGGGCGAACTGTACCAGTGTCCCGTGGTTTTCGGTTCGGCTACGCCGAGACTCGAAAGTTATTATAAAGCCATGAACAAAAATATTAAACTGGTTGAATTGCCCGAATTAGACTTGAAAAATGTTGATTCGCAATTAGTAATTAGTAATTTGGAAAAAAAGACATCCCGATTACCAATTACCAATAACCAATTACGTTCTATAGAGTTGGTGGATATGCGAAAAGAAAAATGGCAGAAGCCGAAAAATTATTCCTCTATTTCCAAAAAACTCCAAGGCGAAATTGCCTATGCTCTTAAAAACAAGCAACAAGCCGTTCTTTTCATTAATCGCCAAGGAATGAGCAATTTTTCCGTGTGTGAGAATTGCAAAACCGTGCTTAGGTGTCCGCGATGTGATCGGGCGCTTATCAAAAGCAACAAGGGAAATTACAAATGTGTTCATTGTGCCCATGAAACTTCCATTATTCCGGAATGTTCCAAATGTCATGGCATAGCCTTTAAAAACGTCGGACTGGGAACGCAAAAAGTAGAAAAAGAAATCAAAGATATTTTTCCGGGAGCGAAAATTTTACGCCTTGACAGCGAAGTGGCAAAAAAGAAAAACAGCCAAGAAGAAATTTATGAATCTTTTTCATCCGGTGCGGCGGATATTTTAATCGGGACACAGATGATTTCCAAGGGATGGGATTTGCCTAACGTTTCTTTAGTTGGTATTATAGATACAGATAATCTGTTTTCTATTCCGGATTTCAGCGCGGCTGAGAAAGCTTTTGATTATATTTTTCAAGTTTCCGGCAGAACAAGCCGACCTGATGCCAGATTTCCCGGCGTGGTGATCATTCAGACTTTTAATCCGGAAAATAAAACAATAAAATGGGCGCAAAGTCGGGATTTTGAATCTTTTTTCAAAAAAGAATTGGAAGAAAGAAAAATTTTGTATCTTCCTCCGTACGGAAAAATTATTAAGCTCGTAATTCAAGATTTCAATTACAAAAAAGCGGCATCGGCGGCAAATGATGTTTTCAAGATGATTTGCAAACTGTCTTCCGAAATTCAAGTGTCAGAACCTCAGGATGCATACGTATCAAAGATAAGAGGAAGATTTAAAAAACAAATCACAATAAAAATAAAATCAAAAAACAAAGCGGTTAATAATTTGGTGAAAATATTGAAATCTCTTCCTAATGGGTGGATTATCGATGTTGATCCTATCAGTATTATATAATTTATGAACCTACCTATTCTTACCTATCCCAACGATATCCTAAGAAAAAAAGCTGAAGAAATTAAGGATCCTAAAGATCCGGAAATAAAACAGCTTATTTTAGATATGATTGAGACAATGGAAAAAAGCGGCAACGCTCTTGGTCTGGCGGCTCCTCAAGTGGGAAAAATGGTGCGTCTTTGCATTATTAAACTGGAAGGAAAAACCCATATCCTTGTTAATCCGGTGATTAAATCAAAATCCATAAGAAAGGAAATGGCAGAAGAAGGTTGTCTTTCTTTTCCGGGAAAATTCATTCCCATTAAAAGATCTAAGAAAGTTACGGTAAAATTGGTTAACAGGCACGGAGAAAAAATTACTATCAAGGCTGAAGGACTCCTTGCCCGCGCTTTCCAGCACGAAATTGATCATCTGGACGGCTTGCTTATTATTGACAAGGAAAATAAAAATTAATTTATCCAAAAATGAACAAAGATCCTTTGAAAATAAGTATTGTCTTCATGGGCACGTCGTCTTTTGCAGAAACGATTTTGCGTTCATTGGTTTCGTCTAAATATAATGTTAAGGCTGTTTATACCCAGGGGGATAAAAAAACCGGCAGAAACCAAGAAATTGGCCAGTCGCCGGTTAAAATAACTGCCGAAGGTTATAAAATACCCGTTTTGGAGCCGAAAAATTTTGATGAAATCGCAACGGCTGAACTGGAATCATTGAATCCGGATTTAATCATCGTGGCCGCTTATGGCAAAATTTTACCCAGAAAAATTTTAGAGATTCCTCAATTCGGCTCTATCAATGTTCACGCTTCCATCTTGCCAAAATTTCGCGGACCGTCTCCTATCCAAAACGCCCTTCTTTATGGTGAAAAGGAAACAGGCGTTACTTTTATGCTGATGGATGAAGGAATAGACACCGGGGATATTTTGTTTCAGGAAGAAATAAAAATCGGAAAAGATGATACTTATCCGGAATTGTCCCAAAAATTAGCCGAAGCTTCTTCCCGATTAATTTTGGAAGTTATCCCTCAATGGATAGAGAAAAAGATAAAACCTCAGAGTCAGGATAATTCAAAGGCGACGATTTGCCAGCTTATCGAAAGACAGGATGGTAAAGTAAATTGGGACAGTGAAGCGCAGGAAATTTATAATCGCTACCGGGCTTTTTATCCTTGGCCGGGAATTTACACCTTTTGGAAAAGGAAGGATTCATATTTGAGGCTTAAGCTTAATAAGATAAGCCATATTGCTTCTAATCCCGAATCAAAACATCACCTTGGAGAAGTTTTTTCCGTTAGCGACAAGATAGGCGTGCAAACTGCAGAAGGGTTGATTATCATTGAAGAATTGCAGATGGAAGGAAAACCCAATTCTAAAGTAAATGATTTTATCAATGGCTATTCTGACTTTGTCGGTGCGTTATTAAAATAAAAAAATGAAAAAAAGATCAGCCGATTCCAGCAATATGCTTCCTATATTTATAGGCCTTTTTTTGATAATTTTAGTTATCATCATAAGCTTTGCCCGCCCTTACATCTTTCCTTCCAAAGAAGAAGTGGTTGTCAAAAAAACAAGTGGCACGGGAGAAAAAGAAAATAAATCAAAACAGATTCTCAGCAAAGACTTGGCGGATAAGATTGCTAAAAATGAAGAACTGACCGTAATCGACATAAGGGATATGGAAACTTTTTATGCCGAGCACATAATCGATTCTCTTAATGTTCCCTCTTCCGATTTGGCGGAAGCCATTGCCAGTTTGGACAAAAATAAAACATATGTTTTTGTTGACGACGTTCAGGATCCGCAAATTTCCGAGTTGGTGGGAAAGGTGTTGCCGGAAAACGGGATAAACAATGCCTATTATTTGGTAGGCGGATTTTATGCCTGGAGAAATCAGGGCAATCGCACCATTTCTGACGGCGATCCGACATCTTTTACCGAACAGTCCAAGGTCAAATACATCAAGACCGACGATTTGAAAAAGATGCTGGATGAAAATCAGGATATTTATATTATTGATGTCAGAAAACCAAATGCTTTTTCCGAAGGACATATCAAAAATGCGGTAAATATTTTTCTGAATGATTTGGAAAAAAAGAGAAACGATCTTCCGATGGGAAAGAAAATAGTCGTTTATGACAATGACGGACTTTGGGCTTTCAAGGCCGCCACTCGCCTTTTTGATCTGGGAGTGTTCAATGTGGTGGCTCTTTCAGACGGGTTCAACGCCTGGAAAGAAAAGCAGTGGGAAGTGGTAAAATAATTTTTTATTATTCAAATTATTTTTTTAAAAAATAAAAAACCTCTCCGTTTAGTCGGGAGAGATTTTTTTATTTTCGAAAGATTCTTATTCTACAACAGCCAAGATGTCTTCATTTTTCAAAATAATATAATCTTTTTCCTCAATTTTTATTTCTGATCCGCTATATTTGGCAAATATTATCTTTTGTCCCTTTTTCACCTTTATTTTGTTGCTGTCGCCAATGCCTATCACTTTTCCCTGCTGAGGCCGGTCAGGAGTGGCTGTTTCCGGAAGAACCAAGCCGGATTTGGTTTTAGTTTGCTCTTTTACGGTTTCAACCAGAACATTTTCTCCCAAAGGACGGATTTTTTGCGCTTCTTTTTTCATATTTTTATACTTTCCTAAAAACTTTGCAAAATTCGGCTTTTAGGATTATTTAAAAATTATTAATTATTTTGTGGTGGGCAATCTCGACCATTAGCATCAAGATTGATATAAGAATAAAGGAAAATGGCCTGAGAAGCAAAAACTTTCAATATTTCCACATTTTTTGGATTTTTTTCCTCATTTTCATCATAATCGCTGATAATCAGAAATCCCCGAATGTTATTAATTTTTTGGGAAGTGGCAATGACTATATAACCTTTGTTCTTTTTTACGGTTTTATCATCACCCAACTCGATAAGCTCTTCATTTTTAACCAAGTGATGCTTCCCATCCATTTTTATCTCTTTGGTTGTTCTTCCGTTTTTAATGTTGATGAATCTTAAACAGGTGCTTTCGGCTTTAAGCAGGAAATTGGCGGCAGTTATTATGGATTCGTATATTTCTCTTTCTCTTTTTTTGCTGAGAATTGACCGATCAGAAAGACCAAGGGCTATATTCATTAGCATATCCATCTTGCGGTTTACCTCCCCGATGTAGCTGTAAGATTCTACCAAATCCTTTACGGTCTGGTCAATCCGCTTCTGGTCTCTTTCTCGCGCTTTTCGATGAAAGATCAGTTGAAGCTCGTTTCTGATAAAAACCAAAAAAGCCAAGCCGCCCATTAAAAAAATAGCCACCTCTTCTGCCCGCTCTTCCGCCAGGAAATTTACATCCCCCCGGATTATATCGGGAATCAGAACCGCTATTATGAATATTATAAGAAAAATCCAATACATATCTCCTTTTCTGTTTAGTTATTTTGCGGAATTTCGGCTATCTGAACTTTCCTTTTTTTGGAAAACAAAAATATATAAAGAATCTCCAGTATGCCTAATGTGTTTATAATCAGCATAACTATAAACCAAATCCTTTCTCCTCTTCTGGCGGAGCGCCAAAGAGCCACTCCTTTCCATGGAATAGTCCAAAGAACAGCCAAAATTATAATATAAAAATCATTACCTGTCATTATTGTTTGCAATTATTTCTTTAGGATATCTAAAATTTTATCGATCTTATCTTTTTCCAGTTTTTCGATCTGGGCTTGTATCTGCTCAATTTCTCTTTCCGCTTTCCTGTCGGTAGACAGGTCTATTTCAAACTTTTTTCTATCCCGCTCGGCTGCCCTATTTTGGCTCATAAGAATGATGGGGGCAGTATAAGCCGATTGAACGCCAAGTACTAAATTAAGAAGGATGAAAGGATATGGATCCCAATGGTCGATTATGGCAATGATATTAAAAATCACCCAAGTGATGACAATAGCGCTTTGAATGAGTATAAACTTCCAACTGCCGACAATTTCAGCTATTCTGTCGGCGGCCAGCTGTCCTTTTGTTGGTTTGTTGTTTCCCATAAATCTATTATAACATCACTGATAAAAATTTCAAACAACTTTATTTTTCAGTTAATTTTATAAAAATTGATTTTATTTTTTCCAGACTTTCCCAATCATGGATGGAAGAAATAAAAATGTCGCGGTTGATTTTTTTCATCTCCTTTTCTTTTTTGACTATTTCTTTCGGATTTATAGTGTCTGATTTGGTGAGAATGATAATTTCCTTTTTTTTGCCGAGTTCGGCGCTGTATTCCTCAAGTTCCCGCCTGATGGTTTCGTAATCTTTTTTTAGATCAGATGCTTCCAGGCTTATGCAATGGGCTAATATTTTTGTCCTCTGGATGTGGCGTAAAAATTTTATTCCCAATCCTTTTCCCAAGGAGGCTCCTTCAATAAGGCCGGGAATATCGGCGATAATTATATTCTCCAGAGTTCCTAAATTTGGCTCAAGCGTAGTGAATGGATAGCCGGCTACCCGAACGTCAGCTTTGGTCAGTTCATTTAAAAGACTGGATTTTCCGGCGTTAGGCAAACCGATAAGTCCGATATCGGCAATAAGGCGTAGTTCCAAAACGAAATTAAAAGCTTCTCCCGACTTTCCTTTTTCAAATTCCTTGGGCGTAGTGTTTGTTGAAGAGCGGAAATAAAAATTTCCTCTTCCGCCAATGCCGCCCTTGGCCGCCAAAACCCGTTGTCCTACTTTTGTTATGTCGATCTTTTTTCCAGTTTCCAAATTATGGGCCAAAGTGCCGATAGGGACGGCGAGAATGATATCTTTTCCGTTGTATCCGTCTTTCCTGTCGCTTTTTCCTTTTTGCCCGTCTTGGGCCCAGTGTTCTTTTTTGTGCCTGTATTTGTTAAGTGCGGCCAGATTGGAAACACCTTCAAAATAGACGTTGCCGCCGTTTCCGCCTCTTCCGCCGGTAGGACCAAGACTCATTTTTATCTTATCGAAGGTGACGATGCCGTCTCCCCCTTTTCCGGCCATTATTTTAATTTTTGCTTCATCGGTCAGCATAAAAATAAATCAAAAAATTAGCATCTAAAAATCAAAATTACAAAAATTAAGATTTTAAAGTAGTTTTATCATAATAAAACAAATAAAATAAGATGTCAATGATTTGTAAAATAAAAAAAATCCAGACAATTGTCGTCGAGGCGACAGTTGTCTGGAGTTTAGCCTATCCGGCGTGGCAGTGATTCGACACTTTCTTGGTAGCATCTTCATCTAGCAGGGATGCTCCACACTGGTCGCAACATTTGCCGTTGGTGTGGATTCCATTAAGTTTCCATTTTCCTGTCTTTGGACAAAAACAGAGATCTCCATTAAAACGGTGAACATCATCTTTCATTGGTCGCTCCTTTTTGATCAATGGTTTACTCGCTTTTTCAAAAAAGCAGATATTTAATTATTTTTATTACCTATTTTTCGCCTTTTTCCGGCACCGGATCGTATCCCCCGTCATTCCAAGGGTGGCATCGGGCAATTCTTTTCAGTCCCAGCCAGCCGCCCTTTAGGGCGCCAAAACGATTGATGGCTTCATAGGTATATTGACTGCAACTCGGGTGAAATCGGCAAAACCTTTCCGAAGTTATATAAGACAAAGGGCCATGATCAAGCGACAGTGTTTTCTGATATATCTTAATTAGAGCCAACAAAATCTTTTTCATAAATGCCTATAATTAGTCTATTTAAATACACTATTTCTTTTTTGTCAAATAAAAATAATCCTGATATAATAAGGCTATAAAAATAAAGATAAAAAAATCGTCACGATTTAAAGCGGTTTTAATTCGTGATTATTTGCTAATTGTTATGCGAACAGTAAAATCAGACAAAATTAAATGGCTTTATATCAAAGAGCCTAATGCTGACGATATTTTAACAATACAAAAACAATTCAACCTTCATCCTTTGGTGGTGGAAGAATTTTCCACTCCCACTCTCCGTCCAAAGGCGGCTGAATACGACGGATGTCTGTATCTGGCTATTCACATTCCCCTCTTTGACACTGACAATCGGACCACTTATCCGGCAGAAATTGACATTGTGGTTTGCGACGGCACGCTGATCACCGCTCACGACAAGGACATTTACCAGCTTACGGAATTTTTTGAAGCTTTAAAAAAGGATAAAAAGAAGCGCGATTTCTATATGGGAAACAGCGTCGGGTCTCTTTTGCATTATATTATCGAAATGCTTTTGGAATCTTGTTTTCCCAAACTTGATCACATTTCCCAGAAATTGGACCAAATTGAAGATGAAATTTTTGCCGGGCATGAAAAGGAGATGGTTTTTGAAATTTCACTGGTCAAAAGGGATGTTTTGAATTTCAGAAGAACGATGAAGCCGCAAAAAACCGTTTTTGAATCGTTGGCTTTTAAGGATTATAAATTTATTGATTCGAGTCTCAAGCCATACTATCAGGATTTGACTGGCACCAATGTCCGTATCTGGAATACTTTGGAAAGCAACAAGGAAACCATTGAATCTCTGGAAGCCACCAATAATTCTCTGCTTTCTAACAAACTGGATATGACCATGAAAGTTTTGACTATTTTTTCAGCAGTCTTGCTTCCCCTTACCGTTTATTCTAATATTCTAGCGATGAGCGCCAGCATTCCTTTTGGGAACAATCCCAATGGGTTCTGGATCCATATGTCCATAATGCTTGTCTTGGGTCTTATTACAATCACCGTATTTAAAATTAAGAAATGGCTTTAACAAAATATAAAATACAGGTGTAAAAATTGGCTTTTTTATGCCGCATAATCTGATTTTATGTTGAAACTATACAACACTCTCTCAAAAGCAAAGGAAAAATTCAAGCCGATTAATGTCGGGAAGGTCAGCATATATTCATGCGGGCCGACAGTTTATGATTTTGTGCATTTGGGAAATATCAAATCATATATGACTGCTGATGTTTTACGGCGCTATTTGGAATATAGCGGTTATGAAACGAGAATGATCAAGAATATTACCGATGTCGGCCATTTGACCGAAGATGATATCAACCAGGGCGATTCCGGAGAGGATAAGATTGCCAAAAAGGCAAGATTAGAAAAAAAGACGCCTTCCGAAATAGCTAATTTTTACGAAAAATATTTTTACGAAATAGAAGAAAGAATGAATATTTTGCCAGCCCACTATTTTCCGCATGCCACTGCGCATATTCCCCAAATGATAAAAATGATAACCGAGCTTATCAAAAAAGATTTTGCTTATGAAGTTAACGGCAATGTTTTTTTTGATGTAACCAAATTTTCTGATTATGGGAAACTTTCCGGAAACACTCTGGATAATTTAAAAGTGGGAGCGCGACTCGAAGAACATCCGGATAAGAAAAATCCTTGGGATTTCGCCCTTTGGATCAAAGCCCCGAAAGAACACTTGCTGAAATGGGAATCGCCATGGTCTTTGGGCTATCCCGGCTGGCATATTGAATGTAGCGCTATGAGCAGTGAATATTTAGGTGATACTTTTGATATTCACACTGGCGGAGAAGATAATATTTTTCCCCACCATGAAGCGGAGATAGCCCAAAGCGAAGGTTATTCCGGAAAAAAATTTGTTAATTTCTGGGTGCATACCCGGCATCTTTTGGTTGATGGACAAAAAATGGCAAAATCAAAAGGCAATTTTTACCGCCTGGAAGACATTGTTGAAAAAGGCTATTCCCCTTCCGTTCTTCGCCTTCTTATCCTTTCCGCCCATTATAGGACTCAGCTTAATTTTACCTGGAAATCAATGGAACAAGCCAAGACTAATTTGGAAAAAATAACCGATTTTCTGAGTAATTTGGAAAATATCACTTCTGAAAAAAAAGGAAAAAAAATAAATCTGGAAAAATATCGGAAAAAAATTGAAAAAGCGATGGATGATGATCTTAACACCCCCTTGGCTATCAGTGTTTTTTATGAATTGATGACAGAAGCCAATAAATTGATAGCCAAAGAACAATTGAATGAAGAAGAAGCGGAAAAAATTATCGGATTTTGGGAAAAGATAAATAAATTTTTTGGTTTGGTAATCCCGAAAGACCTGGAACAAGTGCCATTGGAAGTCAAGCAATGGGCGGAGGAAAGAAAAGAGGCCAGAATGGTCAGAAATTTTGCTTATTCCGATGAGCTCAGAAAAAAAATTGAAGCAAAAGGCTATTTGGTGGAAGACGTTAAAAATAATAAATATACGTTAAAAAAGAAAAAATAATTATGAGTGAACAAAAGGACAATATTTTGAAAACTCCGGAAGAAAAAGTGGAAGATTTGAAAGAGGCCATTAAGGAATGCGGTTTTGATGTTGAACAGAAAGGGGAAGAAATTATAATAAAGGAATAGATAATAGTTTATCATCATAAAACAGAAGACAACAGGCAACATCTAAGCTTTTTTAAAGCTTTTATTTTTATGAAGAATAATTTTTGGTTAAAATTAAAAAAGCCAATTTTGGCTTTGGCTCCAATGGCCGGCATCACTGACAGCGCTTTCCGGCAAATTTGCCGGAAATATGGAGCCGATGTTACTTACAGCGAAATGGCCAGCGTTTCAGCGCTGTTTTTTAAGCCCCAAAAAACCTTGGAATTAGTGAGGTTTAATAAATCAGAACGGCCTTATGTGGTCCAGCTATTTGGTAAGAATCCAAAGCATTTTGCCGCATCCGCTAAAATTATAACTGAAAAAATCAAACCGGATGGCATTGATATCAACTTTGGCTGTCCGGCTAAAAAAGTTTTCGGTCATGGCAGTGGTTGCGCCCTTATGCCGCAAAAAGAACTGGCTAGGGAGATAATTTCAGCGGTTTGTGAAAACACTTCTCTTCCGGTTTCCATTAAAATTAGAGCTGGAATAAAAGATATGACTGCTTTTGATTTTATTAAAAATACGGCTGATCTTCCCTACTCTGCCATCATGGTTCACGGTCGGACATACGAAGGCAGTTTTTCAGGAGAGGTGGATTTTTCCATTTGCGAAAAGATAAAAAAAATGGTTCCGGAAAAAATTGTTCTTGGAAATGGCGGGATCATGACATCCGAAAACGCTAAAAATATTTTGAAGCGCTATCCTCTGCTTGATGGTTTGGGGATCGCCCGCGGGGCATGGGGAAGGCCGTGGATATTTGAAGAAATTAGAGGAATTATAAATGTAGGGACGGATCTTGTATCCGTCCAAAAAAGGACAGACACAAGGTCTGTCCCTACAAAGTATTATTTTTCAAAAACCAAAAAAATAATGCTTGAGCACGCCAAATTGATATATAAAGACAAAGGAAAAACAGGATTATTTGAAATCAGGAAACATATGTGCTGGTATATTCGCGGCTTTCCGGGTGCGGCAGAAATGAGAAAAAAATTGGTAATGGCGAAAAGTTTAAAGGAAATTATTGATATTTTAAATTAAAAAAGAGCTTCCGATATTCGGAAGCCCTGTTGTATTTATTCTTCTGCTGGCTCTGTCCAGATTCTTTTTTTGTGGGTAGACTGAGACACTTGCAGAGTAGATGTGTTGTCCATTGTTGTTATTGTTTTGTTGATAAAGTCCACTCTTGAGTTTGGAGGTATCAAAAACTTCTTAATCAGTTCTCCGGTTCCGGCATTGAAAATCTTCATGTATCTTTCTGGAAGATCCGGAGTCCAAATGCCAAATTTCATCGGCGCTATGCCGACAATCACTTCCCGCGGGTATGTTTCGTCATATCCAAACCATTCCTCTCCCCAAACCACTTCTCGTTGACCTTTAGAGTACCAACCGATTGTGGTCCTGAATGTTTTTTTTACGATGTCGTAAACTCGCACTTCGCCGCCGATGATATTCTTGGTATCGCGACGATAAAGCATGAGATATGCTTTATCTTTGAGTATTTTGTAGCTGTCTATCCAGCATGAGTTGTCAAATTTCAGTCGCAGGACATTAATTTTGCCGTAATAGTCAACCTCGGCAACAATGAATGTTTGCGCTTGGTTGTCATGTTTATAAATGAAAGATATCATGAATCGGTCGTAATAATACGACTGAATCTTATCGAACTGCAAATCGTCAATGGACCATCCTTTTCCCAGAGGAATAGTATAGGTCGCTTCTCTCCAAGTGCAGGCCATTTCCAGCCAGCTCTCATAGGTTTCGCTGTCCGTTTTGATCGCATAGGCGTTTCCGCCTTGATTCACATCGGCCCAACGGGAAACAACAATGGCGCTTGCGTCGGAAGAAATTGCAACCAACGCTGCCAAAACCAAGAATGCAGTAAGAAGTTTTTTCATTTTTACATCCTTTCTTTGATGTGGTTTTATTGAATGCTTCCCTTCCGTCGACTATTTTTAAGCCATTTCTGGCTATTTTTTGTTAAATAACTATCCTACTACCTTAGCACAAAATGCTGTATAAGTCAAGAGATAAGAAGTGTGTGTTTATGAGAAAATTTAAAATAAAAAATGACTTTCGTGTGTGAATAATAGTTGCACAACTTGGGCAAAGACGCAAGTTGATTTTTGAGTGTTGATTGGTATAATGATAAGACTATGAACTCAATTTAAATAATCTCATTTCTGTCATTCCCGTGTAAACGGGAATCCAGTAAATAAGCCAGGATTTCAGACTAGATTCCCGCCTGCCTGCCAGTAGGCATGGCTTTCGCGGGAATGACAATTAAGCGCAAAGTTTTAGTCATATAAAGGCTTATTATAAATATAAAGTAAGATTTAATTAAAATCAGCTATATGGCAAAAGCTTCATCAAATGATAATCTTCGCGTTCCGCCGCAAAATATTGAAGCCGAGAGATCCGTTCTGGGCGCTTTGATGCTGGATAAAGATGCAATCATCAAGGTAGCCAATCTTATCCGTATCGGAGATTTTTATAAAGATGACCACAATCTTATCTATGAGGCGATGGTGGAACTTTATGAACAAAGAGAACCGATCGATGTTCTTTCTCTTTCCAATCGTCTGGAAGAAAAAGGACAACTGGATAAAGTCGGCGGTTCAAGTTATTTAGCATCTCTGGTTAGCTCTGTGCCGTCAAGTGCCAATATTGCCCACTATGCCAAAGTGGTGCAGAAAAAATCAACTTTACGAAAATTGATTAATACCGCCAGTGAAATTTTAGAACTTGGTTATAAGGAAGAAGAAGATGTGGAAAAAATTCTTGATTCGGCCGAACAAAAACTTTTCTCCGTTTCTCAAAAATATATAAAACAGGATTTTGTGCCGATAAAATCAATTTTGGAATCGGCTTTCAATCGAATTGACGAGCTCCACAAAGGCGATCACAAATTGCGCGGCGTGCCAACCGGTTTTCCTGATTTGGATCAGATCTTGGCCGGCTTTCAAAAATCGGACCTGGTAATCTTAGCTGCCCGTCCTTCCATAGGAAAAACTACTTTGGCGCTTGATTTTGCCAGGCAAATCGCGGTCAAGGAAAAAATTCCGGTGGGAATATTTTCTCTTGAAATGTCTTCAGATCAGTTGATAGACAGGATGCTGGCGGCCCAGTCCGGCGTGGATTTATGGCGACTTCGAACGGGAAGACTCAAAACCGGAGAGGGAGATGATGATTTTCAGCGGATTGGCGAGGCTATGGGGGTGCTTTCAGAAGCGAAAATTTTTATTGACGATGCCGGATCGGCCAATGTTATGGAAATGAGAACGATGGCAAGACGACTCCAATCCGAACACAATGTCGGACTGATCATAATCGATTATTTGCAGCTTATGGAAGGGCGAAGCGGCGGAGATAACCGAGTCAATGAAATTTCCGAAATTTCAAGAGCCTTGAAACAATTGGCGCGGGAACTTAATATCCCGGTCATTGCTCTTTCCCAGCTTTCTCGGGCGGTGGAATCCCGAAGCCCGCAAATTCCCAAATTGTCAGACCTAAGAGAATCCGGATCTATCGAACAGGACGCCGATGTGGTGATGTTTCTTTACCGGGAAGATCGGGAAAAACCGGATACGCCGAATAAGAATATTGTGGAAGTGCATATTGCCAAACACAGAAACGGACCTATTGGCCGATTGTCTTTGTATTTCAATGAAAATTCAACCACTTTTAAATCTTTAGAAAGAGTTCGAACGGAATAATTTATGTATCCCAAATCATTCAAAAAATTAATCGATCACTTTTCCGCCCTGCCTTCCATCGGTCCCAAAATGGCGGAAAGGCTGGTTTTGTATCTTTTTAAGCAAGACAAGGAAAAACTGAAAGAATTTTCCCAAAGTTTGGAAGAATTGAAATCGAATCTGCGGTATTGTAAAAAATGTTTCAATATCAGCGAGGAAGATTATTGCTATATTTGCCAGAATAAAAATCGCAACCAAAAAACAATCTGTATCGTGGAAGATCCGCTGGATATAATCGCCATCGAGAGGACGAAAAGATATGACGGTCTTTATTTTGTCTTAGGGGGCGTTTTGAATTCCGGAAAAAATGGCCAAGGAGAAAATTTGAAAATCGGAGAATTGGAAAGAAAGGTAAAAAATGAGGATATTAAAGAAATAATTTTAGCTACCAACCCGACAACCGAAGGCGATGCTACGGCTCTCTATATTAAAAAAATCCTTGCTTCTTTTGAGGTCAAGATAACTCGTCTGGCGCGCGGGCTTTCCACCGGAGCGGATATTGAATATGCCGATGAGATAACTCTGGGTTCGGCGATTGAAAATAGGAAGTAAGGATACTTTAACAAGATCGCCGGCTAATGACACTGGCGCAAAATAAAAAACTCGGCAGGAGATTGCCGAGTTTTTGTATATCAAGTTAAATCTATATCTTGGTTATTTCCACTTCTGTCAAAATTTGCCGGTGTCCGAATTTTACCTTATACCTTTTTTTGGCTTTATGCTTTATCCCGACCACTTTCTTGTCTTTGGCGGTTTTAATAATCTTTCCTTCCACTTTAGCGCCTTTTATGAACGGAGTTCCTACTTTAATGTTGTTTTCATCACCTAAAAAAAGAACTTCGCCGAAAGTAATTTTTTCCCCTTCTTTTCCTTCCAATTTTTCTATTTTTATCCTGCTTCCGACCTTGATTTTATACTGTTTCCCCCCGGTTTTTATCACTGCCAACATAAAAATTTTCCTAAAAATTAGATACAGATAGTATACGCTTTTAAAATACAAATGTCAATAATTGCCGAATTTCTGGACAAAAAAGAGAAATTTTGGTAAGATTCAATCAATCTTGAAGGATAACATAACTACTTCCTTTGGGGGGAAATATGGAAAAACTGAAAAGAAAGTTATTTTTTTGGACACTGGTCCTTCTCTTTTTTGTCACTACGCCTATCATCATTCTTCATGCCAGAGGGTATCGCTTCGATTTAAGTCGGGGTGTTTTTGTGCACAGCGGAACAATAGCCATAAAGTCCAATCCTCAATCGGTGGATGTTTCTTTGAATGGAGAGCTTTTTGAAGCTAAAAAAATTGACAGAATAAACAATTCTTATAATCTAACCGGGCTTTTGCCGTCTGATTATGAGATAAAAGTTACTTATTCCGGATTTCGTTCCTGGAGCAAAAAAGCGGATGTTCATTCCGGTGTGGCCAGTGAATTTTGGAATATCCTTCTGGTTCGGGAAAATTATGAAAGAGAAATTCTCATCGGTATTTCCGGAGTAGACCGTTTCTTTATGTCTCCCAAAAACCAATACATCGTTTATACGGAAAATGCGGAGGAAGGCCTGAAAACAAAGTTATTTAACATCAAGGATAATACGGTTGAGAGGGAATTTTCTTTTCCCGGTTGGAAAATTTTAGACGAAACAAAAAAGGAAAATATTGAGTGGTCTCCCGAAGAAGATTATTTGTCTGTTCCGGTGGAAAAAACAGAATTGATAGCGTCCAAGAAAAAAACTCGCTATGCCGCCTCCCCTGTTTATGAGACGCGATACGCCTATTTTATTGTTGATCCGGAAAACGAAACCAGCTTTAATCTCAATGAGTTTTTAGGAAAAAATAATATAACCAGCGTTCGTTGGGATCCAAAAGACAAAGATTATCTTTTTTTCTTGTCTGAAGGTTCACTTTTCAGGGTCAATATAAAAGATGCCTCGGATATCATTAATATTTCCCCGGTCGTTTCCGCGTTTAACCTGACCCGATCCAACATTTATTATTTAGGCATTCCCAATAATTTGGTTTATAAATCCAGTCTTGACGGGAAATCGGAAAAAGAACAAATAACCAATAATTTTCCGGATTTATCATCAAGTCCAGTGGATAAAATGATTATCTACGATGAAGACAGGATAGCTTTTATCAACCAAAATAAAGATCTGTTCATATACAATTTTGGAGAGCATGACACCTATTTCAAAAAAATCGGCAGTTTAGTGGAAGGCGTTCATTTTTCTGATGACGGAAAAAAAATGCTTTTCTGGAGCGATAATGAAATATCGGCTTATTTCTTGCGCGATTGGGATGTTCAACCGGTAAGAGCGGAGAATGAGTTGGCCAATATCACCCGCTACAGCGAGCCGATAAGAAATGTCCAGTGGTTCAAAGATTATGAACATATCATTTTTACTTCCGGAAGATTCACTAAAATAATCGAGCTTGACCCGAGAGACCATAGGAATTGCATGGATCTTATAAGCACAGAATTGGAAAAACCATTTGTCCGGTATAATAATTCTCTGGAAATTCTTTATTTTACGGAAAAAAACGGAGATTCTACGAATTTGCAATCAATAATTTTCCCCGAGCCGACGCCTATTCTCGGGATAGGAGGATAAGATAAAATTAGTAAAAAATTTAAGGTAAAATTGTCATCGGATCAAGCCAGTCCTTTAGTTCATTTTCGTTATTGGCATACCCTCTGATATTTATCTCTTTCCCTTTATGGATTCCAAGATGCAGATGCTTCCTTTCCCTATCGGTTTCAGCGCTTTCATTTCTTCCTAAAAATCCAATTTTTTCTCCGGCTTCCAAATTTTCGCCGGTTTTTTTGTCGATGCTTTCCATATTCAGATGGCCATAGATAACGGTTATCGGTTCGTTTTCTAAAAAACAAGATTGGATCAAGACTCCCCCATAGCCGCTGGCTATTCTTTTTTCCAAAATTTTTCCTTCACAGATAGCTTTTATTTCAATATCTTTATTTAATTCTTCCGGAAAAATTTCAAAATCAGCTCCGGTATGAAAGCCATAAAATCTCTCTGGTTGAACCGGAGAGTTTTGGGGTGTTATAAAAATACCAAAGGGTTTTTTTGTCACTCTTTCTCCTGCCCGGTCAATGGGAAAACGAAAACTGCTTTTTTTAGAATCCGGATTATTTGTTGAAATCTGGCTTTCCTTTGAAGGAGGAACGGAAGTGTCAGTGTTTTGGATGTCGCCGCTTTCTTTTGGAAAAAGAAAAAGAATTGTCGACAGAAAAAATATTAAAAATAAAGAGATAAAAAGTTTTGACTTCATATCTCTATAATACAACAAAACAGAAAATAAATTTAGATAAAAAAAACCAGCCAGTCGGGCAAATGCCTGACTGGCTGTTACTCTGCTACTTCAGGAGTTCGGGATACTCCATTTTGATGATGGCCAGTGCACTGAGCGTAAAGCAACAGTAGAGCTTGCCTTCCTTGCGGAGCTCAATCAACTCTTCCCAGGTGAACCACTCGACTCCCTTCATGAGCTGGTCGTTCTGGTCGGCGGTGAGGCCGGAGGAACGACTCATATCGATCTGGCCGACAACGAAATCGGTCAGATGAGGAGAGAAAGCTGTGTTGTCGCAGAACCGGCCGAGATTTCGAGCCGAAACGACAACACTTTCCGTCTCTTCCTTGGCTTCCCGAATGGCTGCCTCATGCCCGGATTCCCTCATCTTGGGGAATCCTCGCGGGATCTCATAGGAGAACCGACCGAGTTCCGAGAGATTGATGTTCGGAAAATTTCTGGCGTAAGCTTCCTGGTCGTTCGTTTGGGGACGCCAGACCTTCTTCAGTCCGACTCGTCCTTTCTCGTCGACCGGTAGGAAAACTCCCCCGCCCTTTTCTGCTCGGATGGCCTGGTCATAGAGAACCTTGTCTCCCTCAGGTGAAACCCACATAACGTGAACAACCTTGCAGCCGAGTTTGGGATTCTCGATTACCGAATCGTCTCCAGGCTTCCACCCAGCGTTTGCTTTTTTTGCATCAAACATTTCTAATCTGTTCATTTAACTCCCTCTCCTTACCGCCTCATTGCGGTAGGTAATGAAGTCAGGGGGTTTTCTTTTCGCGCCTCTTGCGCTAGCTTTCGGACCATCCAAAAGCAAGATAACCTTCCCATTTAGAAAGTACAGGCGTCCAATATTGCTGGACAGCATAGTTTAGCATAAATTTAGCTGTCTGTCAAATGGAAAAGAGATTATTTTTTCAACAAAAAAAAGCTTATAAAAGCCATTTTTTGCTTAATAATTCCTAAAATTTTAAAAATCTTGTTCTATTAGTAACGATAGCCAGTCTCTCTTTTTATTTTATTGGCTTCCCTTTGATGGTTTTCAGCGGATTTTTTATCGCCTATTGCTTGGTAAATGTTACTTAATGTCTGGTGGGATTTTAATATGGCATTGGAATAATTTAATTTTTCGGCTCTTTTCAGAGCTTCGTTGGCCAAAACCAAGGCTTTATCAATATTATCCGGCAAAAATCTTCTTACACCTCCTTTGCCGGGGATACTGGTGATTGAGGCATAAGAATTGGCAGCTTCAATCATTGCTCTTGCAGCATCATATTCATCTCCACTTTCTTCCAAGTGTTTTACATATTTTTGATAGTCTTCCGTTTTCTCTTTCGGTTTTAAATCTTTATTATAAGTAAGACCAAAAAGAATTTTTCCTTCTAAAACCTTATCGTTAAGTTCTCGGGCGGAGCTCAATGCTGATTTATTGTGCTCAATAGCCATCTGGGGATTTTTAGCGGCTGTGCCTTCCCATGTGGACAAATCGTGTATCGCGCGAGCAAAAACGGTTTTATCCTTAAGCTTTTTTTCATTTTCAGAAATTACGGTAAGCAATCGAAAAAAGCGCCCATGATCTTTTAAATGATATGCAACGCCCATCATTTCATTGAGAATGTGTTCCGGAAGATCAGCTTCCGAAAGCCATTTGAAAACTTCCTGGCTATCGATATCTTCCGAACAGATGTTTTTTTCCGGACCAAATTTTTCGCCAAACAAAAGATCAAAACTATTCCGAAGGGAAATTAGGCCCTTTCCTTTTTCTCTTCTGTCGAGAACAATGCTTCTTATTTTTTGGGGATCGGAAAGTATATCTTTTATCTCGTCTAAATTTTTATTTTTTAAGTTTTCTCCCAGGCTACCGATTAATTCAATAGAACTTTGTTCCGGGGCAGGCTTCCA
Organism: bacterium; assembly: GCA_029567195.1. GTDB lineage: Bacteria > Patescibacteriota > Minisyncoccia > Moranbacterales > UBA2206 > JAKQLJ01. Next base: position 32,227 of record JAKQLJ010000023.1, read on the forward strand.
TTTTTCTGCCGGATTTTGGATATAAAATTCTGGCGATTTTGGCATAATATTATAATAAAGATATTTCAAATAAATTTATGAAATATTTTTAACTATTTTATTCCCATAATTGGCTTCATAATATTTTTGATATTCTCCTGATTTAACATTTTTCCACCAGCTTTCATTATTTTTATACCATTCAACCGTCTTTTTGAGTCCTTCTTCAAAAGAAACTTCCGGCTGCCAGCCCAATTCATTCTTGATTTTGGTGGTGTCCATGGCATATCGCCGGTCATGTCCCGGGCGATCTTTGACAAATTCAATCATTTCTTCTCCTTTTCCCGTAAGCGCCAATATTTTATAAGTCAGTTCCTTGTTGGTTTTCTCGCTGTTTCCGCCAATGCAATATGTCTCCCCTATTTTTCCCTTATGGATAATGACGTCGATGGCCTTGGCGTGATCTTCCACATAAAGCCAGTCGCGAACATTCATTCCATCGCCATAAAGCGGCACTTTTTTTCCTTCCAGGAGATTGGTTATAAAAAGAGGGATGACTTTTTCCGGGAATTGAAAAGGGCCATAGTTATTGGAACAATTGGAAATTGTCGCGGGAAGATTGAAAGTATGGTAATAAGCTCTCACCAGATGGTCGGAGGCGGCTTTAGAAGCGCTGTAAGGGCTTCTGGGGTCATAAGACGTGTTTTCATTAAAGGCAGGGTCTTTCGGAGAAAGGGAGCCAAAAACCTCGTCGGTAGAAATATGGTGAAAGCGGATATTTCCGTTTTTTAGAGCCGATTTCAAAAGATTATGGGTGCCAATAACGTTAGTAGTAATAAAATCGTCCGGATTAAGAATGGACCTATCCACATGAGATTCGGCGGCAAAATGGACAATTAAATCAATTTTTTCTTGGGAAATTATATCATCCACCAGTTTTTCATCCCTGATGTCGCCTTTTATAAATTTATAATTGGGATTGTCTTCAACATCTTTTAGGTTTTCCAAATTTCCGGCATAAGTCAAAAGATCAAAATTACAGATCTTGTAATCCGGATATTTTGATAATATATAGCGGATAAAATTGGATCCGATAAATCCGGCTCCGCCTGTGACTAAAATATTTTTACCCATAGCTTATTTATATCAATATTTAAAAAGGAGAATTAAAATCATTGAACTGGGGATGAGTTTTGTCTTTTTCGCTCAGAATAGGCTCTTTTATCGGCCAGCTAATGTTAAGCGTCAGATCATTCCAAATAATTCCGCCTTCTGACTGGGGAGAATAAAAATTGTCGCATTTATATTGAACCTCGGTGTTATCCTCAAGAGTCATAAATCCGTGGGCAAAACCTTGGGGAACGTAAAGCATATCAAAATTTTTGGCCGAGAGATGGTGGCCTTCCCATTGTCCGAAAGTTTTGGAATTTTTCCGAATATCAACTATGACATCGTAAATCGCGCCCTTGGTAACTCGAATCAGTTTGGCTTGGGCAAGTGGCGGTTTTTGAAAATGCAGTCCTCGGAGCACTCCCTTGGAAGCGGACATTGAATGGTTGTCCTGAACGAACTCCTGGCTGATTCCGTTTTCGGCAAAAATTTTCTTGGAGTAGTTTTCCATAAAAAATCCCCGAGAATCGCCAAAAACCTTTGGTTTTACAAGATAAACACCTTCAATTTTTGTTTTAACAAACTCCATGATTTTAAAAGATAAATTAATTAAGTTAGGCTAATGTAATGATAATATAAATTATAGCCAAAAGCAAAAGCAGTCCTGCCTGAGCAGAACCGCTTTTTTGTTGACGCGGATGGCTTTTTATTTCAATTTCCAATCTTGTTTTATCTCTACTTCAATTGTTTTTCTTGATCCGTCTTTGCCGATAACCGTTACTTTTCCCGGAATTTGGCTGACGCCGGATTGCTTCTGAATCATTAAATTATAGTTTTCGGTGTCGATATCAGAAGGCAGAGTATAATTAAATTCAATGGTTTTAGTTTCTCCCAGCGGCACATTAACAAGAGTCCCAAAATATTTTTTATCGAGTTCTTTTCCGAATCTCACTTCCGAAGTATTCTGGGAATTTACAAGCCAAGAATTAGCCGGCACATAAAGGCGGAAATAGGTCAGATAATTTTTTGTCATCCAGTCTTTTTCTTTGGCGGTATGGTTATAGGTAATTTTCAGATTGGCCTCCGGAACGTTTTTGGACAGATCTACCGTATATTCAAAAGATCTTTTCATATAGTAGTCGCTTTTCAGCGATCCCATATTGGCATCAACCATCATTAAATAATCTTCGTTTCCGTTCTTTTCCATTTCTCCGTTCCAATTAGCATCATGGGCGTGCCTTTCCATTTCCGAATTTTTAAAATACAATTGAATATCCTTGTTTTTTAGATCTTCCAAAATTATTTTTGCCAATTCCAATTTTTGAGCATTGCCGAGAGTAGAAACTCTTTTCAAAACTTCCTTGGCCAATCCGTTCATTACGGATTTTCTTTCCCCTCTTTCAATGCCTTGTTTGGCATAGCCTTGTTCTACCTGGTATTCCAAATTCAAAATAGCATTTTCGCTGCTATAAGTTCCCGGGTAACCTTCAATTTCCACCGGTCCGGTTACTTTTAAAAAGGATGTCAGAACATTGGAATTGATGGCAATGATACCATCCAGTTTTTCTTGTCCCTGTCCCATTCGGTAAAATTCTTCCGCCTTTTTGGCGTTGGTGGGAAAATCAGGAGAAAAATTGGAATCACGAAGTTTCCAAGAATTAATTCTTAATGTTTCCTTCATCGGATATGGCGGAGAAACGGTATCAGGAATACGGCCGTCAAAATTAGACAAGTCGTGAGTTTCCATTTTCAGAATTTCTCCGTTTTTGATGGTCAATATTCCGAAAGAGCCGATATATCCCCCGCCCGGACGGATTTCCATATTGTTTTGAAAAAGCACTAAAAAAGTTTTTTCTTCGTTGTCTTTTTTCAAAATATAACCGGCCAAATGTCCCAGAGTCTTGTTTTCTTCGCTGAACGGCAAAAATTCAACCGCATCTTCAACAACTCCGTAGCCTTTATTATAAATCTGCCAAAAAGCATACCAGCAGCCTAAAAAGACGATGGATAATGACCAAAATATAATCCAGAATTTTTTGCTTCTTTTTTTGCCCATAAAATTATAATTTTCCCATTAACAATTTATTTATCCTTTCCTTCACTTCTTCCGGAGTGGCTTCTCTGAATACGTCTTTTTCTGTTTGAATCTCTGCAACAGGCTCGGAAACCTTTTCTTCTTCTTTGCTATTATACAATTTTTCTTTTACCTGCCAAAGCGCTGATTCATCGGCGATAGGAAGATTGGAAGGCGCAAAGCTTTTTTTGGATCCAACAATCTTTTCCGTTTCTGTTTGAGCTGGAATTTTAAAAACTTCTGCTTTTTTTTCTTCTGCAACCGCTTTCTCTTCTGGTTTGGAAGCTCTGAATCTTTTGGAAAAATCAGGCAATTTTTCCCAGTTAAAAGGTTTGTAGGCCTTTTTGGGAGAAAATGTTTTAGGGGAAGAAAAAAGTTTGGAAATTTCTTCTACCAAAAATCCTGCCAAAAGACCCAAAAGCAAGCTTTTTAATATAGACCAATACAAGTTTTGAGAAAAACTGGGCTTAACTGCTGGTTCACCAACAATTTCTACTGACAATTCATTTTTTATGTTATAAAGTCGGGTTATTTCTCCGGTTAAATTTCTTCCCGTTTGGGCGACTATAGTTTGTGCTTGTCGCGGATTCTTATCCAAAACGCGGATTTCCACAAGGCCTCCCTCGCCTTTTTGGCTTGCTACTATCTTATTTTTCCAATAAGCCTCTCTTTTCTTTTCCGGCAAGGCTTCTGCCGCGTCAATAACATCCTCGTTGCTTTTTATAAGTTTGTTGTAAAAAGAAAGAGTGGTTGGGATTTTGGAAACTTCCCCGGCAATTTGAACAATGTTTTCGCTGATAGCTTCATTTTGGGGAATGAGAGCCAAAGTTAATTTGGCTTCAAAGGCTTGATTTTTGTTTGTAAACGCCAAAAATAGCGCTAATCCGATAGCGATGGAAGAAAACAAAAAAATATTTAAATCTTGCCTTGTTTTCATGCTGTTTATTTATATAAATCTAACAGACAATACTAGCACTAAATGAAGAAATTGTCAAATGAGGAAAAAATAAAAAACACCGGCCTCGGGCAGTGTTTTAATCAACAAGGCATTTTCGCTCATTTAAGGGCTGTTCTTAATTTCCTCTATTTGCCATCTTAGGTCATATTGGGCCCTTTTGGCCAATTCATAACTATCCCGGGAAAAATTTGGCGAATATAGAATTTCTTCCATTCCTCTGGTAAATCGCCCGGCTTTTAGGGGTAAATCTTGGGTTTTATGAAAATAATTGTCAATTGTCTTTGCTCGTCCGGGATATAATTGAAGGGAGAAATCATTGCTATATTCCCAAAATTCCCTTTGAATTTGAATGGCGTTTTTTTCTAGCAGTTTTATTTGTTCGAATATCTCCTCCTTTTTTTCCAGAGTCAGGACTGTCTTTTTTTTGAGGAGAGGCAAATCCGTCTCCAGTGACTGGAGGGTGACATCCATTTCTTCAATTATTTTTTCAGCCTTATCTTTATGGATAATTTGTTCGCTAATAATTTGCTGACTTATAGTTTCTGCTGTTTTTTGAACGGTTAGTTGTATTATTCGATAAGTCAAAAGAAAAAGCATTGCGGTATCAAGGACGAAAAAAGCGATCAAAAATATTTTGGATCCAGTGATAGCTTTAAATTTTTTCTTAATTTGCTTCTTTTTCATTTTCAGGGCTTAATTAATGCCTTTTGTCTTTTAATATAGCGGCTATTGACAAAATTGGCAAGATGGTGTAAGATAGACGGTTAAGATAATTAAATTCATATGGACAAATTTATGGCTCAAAACAAGGAAATAACCGCTAAAACCATCATCCGAAACTGGAGATTTATCCTGATTTCAATGGCGCTTTTTGCCTCTGTGGCCTTTTTTGTGAGCACTATAATTGCTCCAAAATATGAAAGCCAGACTCAAATTTTGATTTTGCAGAAGAATATGGAAATTGATGCCTATAGATCTGCCAAGGCTTCAGAATTTGCCGGTGAGGTTTTAAAACGAGTTATCAATTCTTCTGAATTTATGAACGGAGTTCTGGCTACTTCCGGAACCAGCATCTATAAATTCGGAGAAACTCCGGAAGACCAATTGAAAAATTGGGCAAAAACAGTAAAGGTTTCTTCCGTGGTTAACACCGGAATAGTCAAGATTACCGTTTTGGATGAAAGCAAAAAAGAAAACAAGAAATTAATGGAAACTGTTTTGGCTGAACTCTTGAATGATAACGGCGCCAAATATCATGGCAATGGCAATATAAATCTCAAGAAAATTGGTGGACCGGTTTATTTTGAAGACCCGGCTTTCCCAGTTATCTGGCTAAATGTTATAATTGCGGCGGTGATTGGTTTGTTTTTCTCGCTCGGAGTGATATTCATTAAGGGCGAAAAAATAGGCAGCTGGTTTTCTGATGAAAATATTGAATATAACGATAATTTCTAAACTTGTTTTTCTTCAGGCTGTAAAAAATACAATTTTACAGCCCACAAGAAGCGCAAGCTTCGTGAATTTCTGGCAATAATGCCGGAAAAAGATGACGAAAATAAAAGGAGGATTTTATGAGTTCATTGAAAGTTGTTGTAGCAGTTGTAGTTTTTTTGGCAACGGTTTTTTTCTCTGGTGTCGGAGTGTCGGAAGCTGGCAGGAAGTTTGATCCACAGAACAATTTCCGGCATGATGCTTCCACCAAAACCGGAATGGACAGAGACGAGGCCAACAATTCGGTCCGGGGGCCAAACGGTTCTGAAAAGGCGCCCAAGGTTCCAAGCAAGAAGGCTCCGGTTATCATTAATGATTCACCGGGCGTTCGCAAGATTCAGATTGGAGACGAACCGGGCGTTCGGAAGGTTCCCATCCATGACGATAACCAAAACTGTCAGCAGTTCGTTCCGAACAACTGCTGCCAGTAGCCTTTGTAACCTTGGGGTGTAAAAACCCCAAGGTTACAAAATTAATTTAAAATTCAATATCAGTTGTTTTTTATACTATATTGACAACATAATATTTTAGGAGTATAATGAGTTGTTGGAAATGCGAATATTGCTTTTCTTTAGGAATTTTTATATAATTTAAGAATTTCAAAAGAAGCGCAATATATTATATTGGCTTCATGGTTCATTGAGCAAGTTTTATTCAAAGGCTGGAATGTTTCCAGCCGGAGAATTTAACGAAAAATGGCAAACAGGAGGAAAAAGCCATGAAAAAGATCAGTATTCTGTTGGTGTTGGTGTGTTTTGTCGTGGCGGCGGCCGTTCCGGCTTTCGCTCAACAGCCCCCGAGGGGGATGAAGACCGCTCGGACGTATATCACGCCGAGTGGTGGACATTCTTCGGAGTCCAGGGATGCCGTTCGCGTGGACGGATTCCGGGTTGGCTTCTGGGGAGCACCGTGCTGCCCCATGGACAAGCCTGGGATGCTTCAGCGATGGGTGTGCGATGAAAATGAAATTTTCAATGCCATTTTCACCACCGAAGCTGAGGCCAAGGAGTTCATCAGGAATCCCCAAAGAGGGAGATCCTGGAGATCGGCCATAGACAATACCCCGCTTGTTCCCGATCCCAGCGCTCCCAAGGCCCGGCAAGCAACCTTGCCCATGAAGTAACATCTTTCAGACCCCCCGGCCGGATTTCCGGTTCGGGGGTCGTTTTTTATAGGAGATAGCCCATGGCAATAAAGGTAGTTTTTCGACCGGGGAGATGGAGAGGAACGCCCAAAAAGGGCACAATGACACCGCGAAAGAGTGTCGGATGGGTTAAGGACAGCGCTGGAGACGAATGGGAAGTTCTTTTCTGGCAAGTGAAAAACAAGTTGTCAGCCGCCCAATTTCTCATTCGCGCTGACCTTTCCGTAGGAAGAAAGATATTTTTCTCCACAGAAGAGGAAGCGCGAGCATGGTTGGCCAATCCGATTCTTCCGACGCTGGAAGAAATCAAGAAAGAATTGGCCAAATGCGAGTGGCATGAACCCAGCAAGGGTCTCATTCAGGTATGGATGGACTTCTGGCGGGAGGAAGAATAGCAGTAAATCCCCGGAGAGAATAATCTCTTCCGGGGATTTTTTTAAGAAGGAAATTTGGCAAATTTTTTATTGATTATTGACAGGAATGCATAATTGGTGTAGTATTCAATATCAAAGAATGTTGGCTCGATGTAAGGTTGCTTTGAAAAATACAGGAAAAAAGGAGAAAGTTTATGAAAAAAGTTCTTTTTATTTTGGTTGTTTTAGCTCTGGCAATGGCAGTCGGGACGGATGTTTTTGCGGCATTCAATCCGCCGCTCGTAAGAGGAGAGACTTATTTCCTGAAAAACCCCAATCCGTGGGATGGAGATCCGGTGTATTTCGGTCTAAATTATCGGGTCAGGGAGGGAAACAATCCTCTTGAGGTGGAACGCATGATAGCATGCGTTCCCGCCAAAGATTTGTTTAACGACGAAAGTCGTGGAAACGAACTTTTGGTTGTTCCCTGGATCACTGGCGTACACCCGGACGAAAGCGACGTAAATCACCTGAGGGGTATGTGGCTCACGGAAGCTGGATGCTTTTCTTGCGAAGGCAGGAGCGCATACCAGTCGGCCAGGTTCATGGACGGGAAAAGCACTTACGACAAAGTGCTGAAGGGAACGGATCGGGTAAATATTTACCCCAGGATGGTCCTTCCCGGTTCATCCGCTCCTGGAACCCTTTTATCCTGGATGAGAAACCATGTCTATTGGACGAGACTTTTCGGGGGGCATTATTCCGGTTTTTCTTTTAGGATAAAGGAGAACCGGACTCCGGCAGATGTGGAAATCATGGTCCTTTGTGTCGGTGGCGTTCCGACTCCTTGGATTAGTGGGATTCGCCTCCTTCAAAAGGATCTTGTCGCGTTAAGAGCCCTTTACGGTTCAGGATGTTTCACCTGCGCTGGAGTGCCGGAATACGGTCTGGCTGTTCCGACAGACGGGCGTGACGATCCTTATGTGAGACGTTACAGAAAACCGACAGGGGTTCCCAAGATTTCTTTTCCGTCCAATCCATAAGGGCCAGCGCGACCAGCGGCCGAATTTTCCAAAAGGAAGTTCGGCCGTTTTTTTATCGCAAATTTTTCGGACGCAAAAAATCAGGTTCAAACGCCTGCTTTTTTTGTATTTCAATATTCAATAAAAAGTATTATTTTTCCCTCAAGTGGCTTAATTTTGTCATTTTCTTTTCATAAAATCCACGCAGCCTTCCTTGATGGCTAGGGTGCATTTACAATGCGGCACAACACATTTTTTTATTCTGTCGTGAAGATTCATTTTGTTTTGGAAAATATTACCCAAATTTTCATGATCATGAGGACAACGGGTAATGGATCCGTTGGGATTGATGCGGATGAGCTTATTTCCGGCGCTGCAAGGAACGCCCAAAAAGGACAGATTTTCAAAGCTGGCCGCTCTGTCGATTTCCGATGGAATAGAATCATAGAAAATTTTTCGCTCTTGGGCGGTATAGTTTTGAGGATAACTTTTGCCGTCATATTGCCCTCTGAAAACCTTGGCCTCCAGCTTAAATCCTTCTTTTTCAAACTTTTCATACACTTCCTTAAACCGCGGAATAAGCGGCGGATACATCACATAATTTATTTCCGTTCTAAATCCGGCTGCTCGCAATTTTTTTACTTTTTCCAACAATTCATCAACAGAAAGGCATTGGCGTTCCCGTTCTCCCAGATGCATGGAAATATAGAAAGACCAGATATTTTTTGGACTGACTTTTTTAATAAATTCATCGATCGGCAGGCTGAGGTTTGTTCCGATGGTGATAAGATGATTTTGGGATAATTTTTCCACAATATCGACAAATTTAGGATATACGAACGGTTCTCCGCCGGAAATCATAATCCACCAGCGCTTTCCGATCCCGTCAAAAAAACGGCTGATTTCATCCGGAGTGATGAAGCGGGTTTTATACGGATTAATAGCGGGCACTTTTTTTCTCACCCAATCTCCCAGTCTTGTTTTCATGCTTCTTTGCGAGTCGTCATAAAAACAATACGGGCAATGAAAATTGCATTCCATATTGATAAGCCACATGGCAATTTTGTCGTAATCTTTTTTTTGAGGAGATTGTATTTTTTCGTTTTCCATAAATATTTTAGTTTGGTTTTTTAATATATTCCTGGCTCATTCCCAGCCAACTGCCAAGCATTGTCCAGGCAAAAATTTGATAAATAAAATCCATTGAAGGCGCTTCAACCATTGATATCAAAACCATAATGCCGAAAAGAGCCAGCGGAATGGCGCCCAAAAAGCGAAAATCAACTTCCAGATCGTATTTTCCAAAAACTAATTTTTCTATTTTCTTGGGATAATGCAGAAAACTTTTGGCGGCATAAAAAAGAGCGCCGGACATATAAAGGAAAAAACCGAAAAGACCCAAAATACCCCCTTCCAGCAAGAATCTGATGGCATCATTATGCGGATAAACGTTGCCCGTTTCTTTTCCTTGGACATTCCTGATCACTTCCTCAAATGATCCGATGCCATAGCCGGTCATAATTTTTTTCCTGGCTTCAAAAATGGCCATACCCCATATATCAAAACGTCCGTAAAGGGAATCGAACATATACCGATCAAAAACGCCTAGAATCCTCTCGCGGGTTTTTTCTATGATAAACATCAAAGAAATGGCCAGTGCTCCAAAATAGGCTATAAACGGCCTAAAAATGGGTTTCATCATGGCCAATATCGCCAAAGAAACTGCAAAACCCACCCAAGCGGTTCGGGAATAGGTGGATATCAGAAGCGGAACCAGAATCAGAAAAGGAAGGATGCGAGCCAGAACGATATGGGAACTTCGCATCTTTTTTATGTTTGTTCCAAAAAAAGCGAACATGGCCACTGTGAGCACGACAAATAAAAACGATCCAAAGGTATTGGAATGGGGCAATGTTCCGCTGATTCTTCCCAAAGTGGAGTCAGCTTCAAAAAAATAACTGCCGGTGGCCAGCTGAATTATTCCGACGGTAGCCGGAATAATGGAAGAAAGAATAATCGTAAAAATGGTTTTTAGATAACCGTTTTTTGTTCCTAAAAAAAGATAGCCCAGAAAATAAGCGGCAAAACCGGAAATAAAATAAAGCTCAAAGGCTATGCCGTAAATTTTGAAATCGGACTGAAAAAAAGACACCAAACTTATCAGAACGACGATTGACAGGATAAAAAACAGCGGCACTTTGATTATCTTCAATCCCCTTTTCCAAATTTCCACCCCTCCTAAAAACACCAAGAAAATACAGGCGAGAGAAAAAGGATTTATATACAAATCTTCAATCGGAAAAAATGCCTGGAAAAAAGAACCGACATTGGTTTGGTATTTATCCAGACCAATAAGAACCGGCAAAAAAAATATAAGGCCCAGAAAAACACCGGCCGCTTTATAAAAAGAAATAACCAGAAGAATGAGAAATAAAAAAACGCCCAAAATTAGCTTAAAGTTTTCAGCAATGTTGCCCAAAATAAGAATATATGAGAAAGACAAAGCAGCGATTATAAGCAAATAAGCGTAGGCAACCGAAGATTTATTGGATTTTTGGTTTGTTTCCATGTTAAAATATCAATAGTTGGATTTGCTTAACATTATGATAGCCATTTTATAGGAATAATTTTTGTCCGCTGTCATTCCCGCGCAGGCCATGCCTACTGGCAGGCAGGCCTGCCTGCCAGTAGGCAGGCGAAAATCCAGTCTTCATAATCTAGCTTGTTTTCTGGATTCCCAATCAAGTTGGGAATGACATCAGGAAGAAACTTAATATGAGTTCTCTTACCCTAAAATTATAGCATATTTATGCTAATTTATAAAAAATATGAATTCAGATAAAGTCATTCTTTTTCTTTCCGAAATGCCTGTCACTAACGGGATTATCCAGGCCCAGATGTTGCCCGTTGTCTTTGAAGCGGCTAAAAAAGGCTACCGGGTTAAAATAATAGAAACTGTCGGCCGTTTTGACAGCCAGGAAAAATATCGTTCGGAGCTGGAAAAAAAGCTGGAAGAAAACAATGTGGAAATTGAAAAAATTACCGTTCCCCGACACACTTTTTTACCTTCTATTTTTTATTTCTCTTTCCGATCCCGTCGGATAATCAAAAACATCATCAAAAATAGCGGCGATAAATCATTTTTGGTCTATGCTAGAAATTATAAATTCACTCCCCTGCTTCTTTGGATAAGTCGCTGTTACAAAATACCTTTTGTCTACAGTCCGCGCGGAGCTTATGTGGCAGAAAGAAAATTTTATCGCCGAATAAAAGATATCGCTTACGCTTCAAGAATAAAAAGTTTGGAGAAAAAAGCCATTTTGAAAAGTGCGGCCACTATTTTTGAAACAGAAAATTTTAAAAACCACATTGCCGACTCCTATGGAATAAAAAATGCCAATTTAACGGTTATTCCCAATTTTTATGACGCTTCTTTACTGCCTCCTTCTGATTGGAACAGGGAGAAAATGCGGCAAAAATTAGGAATAAGCGGCAAAAACGTTATTGTTTATGCCGGAACGGTAGAAGTGTGGTATGAATTTGAAAAAATGTTTGATTTGGTTTCCCGCCTCAAAAAAAATGATTCTCGCATTTTTTTTCAATTATTTTTGAAAGAAGATTACGCCAGGGATGAATCCAGAGATATTCTTAATAATCTGGAAAATCGGGCTTTAAAATTCGGACTCAAAAAAGGCGAGGATTTTAATCTGTCCTCGTATCCTCCAAAAGAAAGGTATTATTATTTGGCCGCTTGTGATGCCGGCATTTGCCTCACTACGTCTAATGAATTTAAGACAATAATGATGTATCTGAAACTCGTTGATTATCTGGGAGCCGGATTGCCCATTATTGTCAATCAGGAAGTGCTGGAGGCGAAAAAAATCATCCAGGAAGCTAATGCCGGATATACAGTAGATTATAATGATTGGGAAGCATCCGTTTCCCAAATCAAGACCGAAAGTCTTTTTGATAAAACCAATATCAAAAGAGATAAAATCCAAGCTTATTCTTCAGAAAAGGTCATTTCTCTTTATTTCGATCTTTTTGCTTCAGTGTTTTGATCGTCAGCTATAATTTTTTGGAGGTATGCCATGTCCTTTTTCCATCTTTCCTTGTCTTTTTCCAAAAACATTTCAATTCTTCCTTTTATTTCAAAGCGGTTTTTCCAAACCTCTTTTATTTTTTCCTCCATATCAAGTGGAGTATGGTCGGTAAAAGTGGCGATGGAATCGAAATAATGGCGTAAAACTTCCGAATCGCTGGTAACGAAAGGCTTCTGAAGAGCCAAGATTTCCCGAATGGACCAAAGGACGGTATCTTTTCTTTTGGTGAGCGCCAGCACAATATCCGATTTTTCCATCAGTTTTATAAACTCTTTATGTTTCAGATATCCGGTAAGAACAATATTTTTCGGTAATTTTATTTTTGTTTCATAATCCAACTTTCCAGCATCACCGGTCACAAAAAATAGGGCTTCCGGCATTTTGGCTGCCAATTGAAAAACTTCCCTGTGGGCGTCATCATTAGCAAATCTGTTTACCATGAAAACTTTAAAATCCATTTGGCTTTTCAGTTTGTTTTTGAGTCGAATGGGCAATTCCACTTCCTCTTCTCCTAAAAGTTCTTCTTTTTTAGGATTATAAAATTGTAAAACGTAACTGTTTTTTATGCCCCACAAATCCAAAAATTCTTGGTTTTTATAATTATGAACGGTATTAAGAAGAGCTCTTTTGGCAAAAAACCTGCTTAAAAAATGAAAGAATTTCCATTTTTTGTCGATGAAACCGGCCGTATGGGTATCAATTATATAGCTGGTTTTGTATAATTTTGAATACCAATAAACCACCAAAACCGCAAAAATGGGCGGACTTTGAACAAAAATAACATCCGGTTTTATTTTCCTCAGTTTTTTCCAGGTGTCAATGGCCTGATCGATATAACGGAAAAGAATGGGATTTTTGAAATTTCCTCTTTTGGGAATATAGGAAATTACCAAATCAGCTCCGATTTCCCGGGCCAAAAATTCGCTCAGCTTTACTTCCCTTACCCAGATAACAAAAGCTTTTTTCATAGTTTTTTGATTAATTTATTTCGGGGAAAAGACTGTCATAAGCCTTCATCAATTCTTCTTTGGAAAAGGAAGAATTAAATTTTTCCTCTATCCTTGCTTTGCCTTTTTCTCCCATTTTTTTTCTCATTTCCGGATTATCTGCCAAAAAGACCACCGCTCTGGCAAATTCTTTCTCATTATTGCCCTTTATATAAATGGCCGCGTCTTCCGCGCTCGTTCTGGCTTCTTTTAAATCATAAGAAACAATCGGCAATCCGGCGGACATATATTCCAATACCTTGTTATGCAGGGAATTATCCGTATAGTCATTTTTTGGTTCCGGCATCAATCCGATGACAGAAGAAAAAAGATAAGTGGAAATGATTTCTTTGTCCGCCCAACCGGTAAAAATAACATTATTTTCTATTTCCAATTCCTGGCTCATACGGACCAGGCGCTCAAAATCATCGCCATCGCCCATCAGTACAAAACCGATATCGTTTCTTTTGAAGTCGTGAACAATAATTCTTAAGCTTCGCAAAAGTTTGTCTACGCCATCTTGAGGCCCCATCACGCCAATATAAGCGCCCAGATAAGAAAATCTTTTCTTTGCTTCTTTGGACTTCAATTCATTAACCAAAGTCATATTTATTTGTCCCAGATCCGGAGCGGAACGGACGATAAAGTTCTTGGGTTTGATTTTAACTCGGGATAAAACTTTTTCCTGGCCGGATCGGCAAGTGGCAATGTGGACGGCGCATGTTTTATAGCTCAATCTTTCAAACATAAGAAGGAGCTTATAAAAAAAGCTGTCTTTATTTTTGTAAAATTTGCACAGCATCATTTCCGGCATCAGGTCATGCTGATCATAAACAAATTTTACTCCAAAAAGACGGAAGATTAAAGCGATGGAAAAGAAAAAATCAGGCGGATTAGCAGTGTGAATAATGGAAAATCCGCGCTTAAAGTATATCTTGATAGCCAGATAGAAAGTCATTAAATAAGAATACAGATATTCCCAAAAATAACTCATATATCCATGAGCTTTCGGTGCCTCAAGATAACGATAAATATGAATGCCGTCAATTTCTTCCTTCTTTTTTTGATCTTTTTTTCGAGGAGAAATAACGGAAACTAAAAAGCCGTTCTCTCTAAGAGTTTTTGCTTCCATCCACACCCGGCGATCCTGGGGAACGGGCAAATTTTGCACCAAAAATAAAACGGACTTTTTCATTTGGTTATTTTGTTATAATGCTTCTTAACATAAACCAAGCCGTCTCTGCCATTATGAGCAAATCCAAAGAAATGGATAAATTATCGATGTAAAAAAGATCGAAGTCGATATCCTGATGGATAAGTTTTGTTCGGCCGGTTTTTATCTGCCAGATGCCGGTGATGCCCGGTTTAAGAAACAATCTCCTTCTTTCTTTATTATTATACTTTTTGACAATAAATTCCATCTCTGGTCGCGGACCGACTACACTCATTTCGCCTTTCAGCACATTTATAAATTGCGGCAATTCATCTAAACCGCTTTTTCTTAAGAATCTTCCAAATTTAGTCACTCGCCTGTCGTTATTTTTTGTCGGTGAATAAGCATAAGGATTAGCGCCCTGTTTCATGGAGCGAAATTTATAGATAGTAAAAATCTTTCCGTCCTGTCCCACTCTTTCTTGGGAAAAAATAACGGATCCGGGAGAAGTTAATTTCACTAAAATGGCTATTGCCAAGAAAACTGGAGAAAGCGCTGCCAAAACAATCAAAGAAAAAACAACATCAATGGCACGCTTCAAAGTAGCTTGAAACAGACCATGATCAGGTTTGCTTTCAAAAGCCTTATTGCCTAAAAGCAATAAAGACTTGTTATATTCCAGGCATTGTTCGTATAGAAATCTGTTCATATTTTGCTTTATTAGCGGTTAATTTACGACCTTACATCCTATCATATTTTCCATTTTTTGTCAACCTCCCATTGGGCAATTTTAACGGTTTGGAAATGGAGGGATAAAAAACCGATTTAGAGCTTTTTTAGGCGATTATCAGATATTATATACTAACTGAAAAATTTAAAAAACGTCCAGTGACGTTTTTTAAAAATATTTAATTTTTCACTATTTTAAAGCTGAACTTTGATTTTCATTTCTTTTTCTTCTCTTTTGATAGTCATTTCTATTTCATCTCCTTTTTTATATTTATACATAATATCAGAAAGGCTTTTTTCCGGAGTTATCTCTTCTTCATTTATCTTGGTAATAATATCATTGATTTTTAACCCGCTTCTGGCGGCGGGAGAATTGGAAATAATGGCTAGCCCCTGCTGGCCAGACGGCGAATAAATCATGGCTCCCTTGTCTACGGGCAAATTATTGACAAGAGCAAAGCTTGTGGTGATAGGTGTATAATAAATGCCCAAGAGGCTGGTTTTATCCCATTCTTTTTTGATTATCTTGTCCAAAACAATCTTCACCTTATTGCCCGGAATCTGAAAAAAATCCGTTTTATTATTTTTCTCCAATGAACCCATAATTCCAATGACTTGTCCGGAATAATCAATGACCGGGCCGCCGACGCACAAGGCTTCTTTTTCCAGCTCGGTTTCAAAAATTCCCTCCATTTTTTCAGAAGAAGAAAGGGTTTTTCCGGATAAATTATAGTAGGGATTGAAGGCATTCAAAACACCAGAGGTGTATATGTTTTGATATCGTTCCAGGCTGTTGCCGACGGCAATGACTTTTTCTCCCGCTTTAAAATCATCGGAATTGCCAAAGGAAATTACCGGCAGATTACTGGCATTGATTTTTATAAAAACCAAGTTGCTGTAAGGATCTATGGCTAAAAGTTCCCCATCATAATTTTTTCCGTCATGGATCATAATTTTGTAGCGGGAATTTTCCGGATTGATAGCGTTTAAATATGTCATTATAATGCCGTCACTGGTGACGATAACTCCCGTTCCGTTTTTAGAATTTGCAGTGTTTTTTGGCTGCGCTTCCAAATCAGGATAAGAAATGATATTAACCACCGAGGAAGATACTTGATTGGCAATCCTGGTTAGCGATGTTTCCTCCTTGACATATACCTGTTCTGTTTTGTTTATGACCGTGACTCCTTCAGTTGTTTTTTTCAGTATTTTGTATTTATTAAAAAATTCCGTAGCAGCAAGGCGCGGAAAAACATAACGGTCGGCTATAACGCCGCTTAGTCCGCTGATTATTATGATTAGGATTAGAAATAAAACCTTTTTCATCTTTTAACTCTTCCCTTATTATTTGTCACTTATTACATGTCACTTATATAACCGGTATCCATTTGGAAGTAAGAAGGATCAGAATCACCAGAATAGAGAATAAAACTGTGTTAGCCACCACCCTTTTTTGGCTGAGAAGATTAAGAAAATGGCTCTGAATTACGTCCCAAAGGACATAATAGAGTATAAGGGCAATTACTCCGGTAGTCAAATAACCAAACGGCCAGAAATTCATCGTCCAAATAAGTTCAGCCATAGCCAGAGCCAAAAGAAAACTGTAAACCCAAACAGTTTTCTTATTATTACTTTTGATCAGAGAAAAATGCTGGTAGCTGACCAAAAGAGTGACGACGAGATAGGCCAGCATCAGGACATAAAGAGGAACCAGAAAATTAAGATACAGGCCATAAAAACTGGCATAGGTGAAAAAAATAGTAGCGGAAGTGGTGGCCATATTCATTCCCTTGGCCGTTTGATCTCCTTCATATTCGCCCAATCGGCAAGCTCCCAATAGAGAAAGATAAAAAAGAAAAAAAGCTAGAGCGATGAAAATCTGTTGTTCATAAACTAGCGTTATGAGATAAAGAAGGGCAATGGAGGAAAGGGTGAAAAAAACCGGCAAAATAGAATAACGCCAGTTTTTACCGGAAGATTTTCCTTCCAAAAAAGAAATAAAAAGCATCATTCCTCCGGAAATAAGAACCAAGTCATGCCTAAAAACTATTATTTCCAAACAAAGAAGAAAAAGTAGGCTGAAAAATAATGGCCGGAATTTTAGAAACACAAAATTATATTTTAGTATGTAAAATTGATTTTTCCTTTTTCTATGTCAACTGTTATCCTGCTTCCCTTTTTTATTTTACCTTCAATTATCCCTGATGCCAATTCGTCCATAATTTCACTTTGAATCACTCTTTTGAGAGGTCTGGCGCCGTAAGCGGGGTCGTAACCTTTTTCTGCCAGATATTCTTTGGCCTGCTTGGTAAGTTTTAGCTTTATCTCCTTTTCGTTAAGCCGTTTTTGAATTTCATCAATTTGCAATTCTATGATATCTTTTATCATTTTCCTGTTCATAGGGTGGAAGATGATTATTTCATCCAGACGGTTCAGAAATTCCGGCTTAAAACTTTCTCTTAGCGATGCCAGGACTTTGTTTTTCATTTCTTCTTCTTCCATCGGTCCTTTTTCCTCTGACTCTCGAAATCCCAGTCCGCTTCGATATATTATATCAGAACCGACATTGGAAGTCATAATGATGACCGTATTTTTAAAGTTTACCTTTCTTCCCTTGCCGTCGGTTAAATGCCCTTCATCGAGAATTTGGAGCATAATGTTAAAAACTTGAGGATGGGCTTTTTCAATTTCATCAAAAAGAATGACGCTATATGGTCTTCTTCGGATTATTTCCGTCATTTGTCCTCCTTCTTCATAACCCACATAACCGGGAGGAGATCCAATCATTTTGGAAACGCTATGTGATTCCATATATTCGCTCATATCCATTCTAACTAAGGCCGCTTCGTCATTAAAAAGAAATTCGGCCAGTGTTTTTGCCAGTTCGGTCTTACCCACTCCGGTCGGTCCCAAAAATATAAACGAACCGATGGGTCGATTTTTCGGAGAAATTCCAGCTCTTGATCTTCTAATAGCCTTGGCAATGGCATTGATTGCTTCTTCTTGGCCGACCACTCTTTTTTTGAGGTCTTCTTCCATTTGGGCCAGTTTTTTGGTTTCATCCTGGAGCATTTTGAAAATCGGAATGCCGGTCCAGCGAGAAACGACCTTGGCGATATCTTCTTCGGTTACCTCCTCTTTCAGGATGGGATTTTTGCTCTGGATGTTGTCCAATTTTTTCTTTTCTGCCCGAATTTTCTTTTCCAGCTCTGGTATTTTTCCGTATCTGATTTCCGCCACCTTATCAAGCTCCATTTTCCTTTCGGCAATTTCCGCCGCCGATTTTAATTTTTCCGCTTCAGCAGAATATTTTCTGATATTGGTGATCAAATCTTTTTCTGTTTTCCATTGCAAAATAAGTTTTTTTGATTCTTCTTTTATTTCAGAAAGTTCCTTGTTCAATTCCCTTATCCTTTTTTTTGCGTTGGCGTCGTTTTCTTTTTCCAGGGCTTTCTTTTCAATTTCCATTCTTCTCATTTTTCTTTCCACTGTGTCAATTTCCGCCGGCATGGAATCAATCTCCATTCTCAGTGCCGAAGTGGCCTCGTCAATTAAATCCACCGCCTTATCTGGCAGGAAACGATCGGTTATATAGCGGTCAGAAAGTTTTACCGCTTCCTGAATGGCTCCGTCGGTGATTTTTACCCCATGATGCACTTCGTATTTCTCTTTTAAGCCTCGGAGGATGGCCACAGTGTCTTCATTGGAAGGTTCCCCTACCAAAATAGGCTGGAAGCGGCGTTCCAAAGCCGCATCTTTTTCGATATATTTTTGATATTCTCTGGTGGTAGTGGCGCCAATCATATGAATTCTTCCTCGCGCCAGAGCCGGCTTAAGCATATTGGAAGCATCCAGTGCTCCTTCAATTGCTCCGGCACCCACCAATGTGTGCAGTTCGTCTATAAAAAGAATATATTTTCCCGCTCCCTTGTCTATTTCACGGATAATGGCTTTCATTCGTTCTTCAAATTCTCCCCTGAATTTTGTTCCGGCCAAAAGCGATCCCAAATCCAAGGAAAGAAGAATTTTGTCTTTTATCGTTTCTGGCACATCTCCATCGGCAATTCTTTGGGAAAGTCCCTCTACGATGGCCGTTTTTCCCGTTCCCGCCTCTCCGATAAGCACCGGATTATTTTTAGTCCTTCTGGAAAGCACTTGCATTACCCTTCGTATTTCGTTATCCCGACCGATAACCGGATCTAATTTTTTTTCTCTGGCCAATTGTGTCAGATTAATGGTGTATTTTTCCAACACTTGGAATTTTCCCTCCGGATCGGGACTATCTACTTTTTGGCTGCCTCTTACTTCAGACATAGTTTTTAGAACTTTGTCATAGTTTAAATTATGATCTTCCAGAAATTTTTTTGCTCTGGTGCTGGAAGAAAGGAGGGAAAGAAGAAGATGCTCGGTGGAAATAAATTCATCTCCTATTTTTTTCGCTTCTTGTTCGGCGTTATTTAAAATAATGATAAGCTCCGGAGTGATAAAAATCTGTCCCATCGAAATAGAAAGATTTTTGGGATATTTTTCTATTTCTTTCAGAGAGCTGTCTTTTAAAAGTGAAATATTTACCTCCAACTTCCTTAGAATCACGGGAACAATGGAATTTTCCTGGGAAATTAAAGAAAAAACAAGATGAAAAACATCCACCTGCTGCTGGTTTTTGGTTATAGCCAATTCCTGCGCTTGGCGAAGAGCTTCCTGCGATTTGGTGGTGAGTTTATTTAAATCCATAAATTTGTTATTTTCTTTCCTCTAATTTTAATTTGACCTCCTTTGTTTCTCCTTTATGCCAAATTTTCAACGCCAGCTCGTCTCCGACATTATGCTGAGCGATTAAATTAGCCAGCCCGTTTTTATCGTCTATTTTAGTACCGTTAATTTCCAATATAATATCATTTTCCACTATTCCCGCCTTGTCTGCCGGAGAACCCGGAATAACGGCAAGATCAGTTAATGTTTCTCCTCTGATTACCAATGCGCCATAATTAAAAGGAAGATTATTTTCCTTGGCAATGGCAGAATTTACGGCTAAATAGCGAACCCCGATAAAAGGAGTGGAGATTTTTCCGGTAGTTCCTACCTGTTCTACCACTTTTTTAATTTGCACGGAAGGAATGGCAAATCCGATGCTCTGAGCGCCTTGAGCCATAGCCACATTGACGCCAATTACTTCCCCGCTGATATTCAGAAGCGGCCCGCCGGAATTGCCAGGATTGATGGCGGCATCAGTTTGAATTGTATTGGTTAATTGCTCCGTGTCTCCGAAACCGCTTCCGGCTGTTACATTTCTTCTCAATCCGGAAATTATTCCTCGGCTGACAGTATTGGAAAATTCACCCAAAGAGTTGCCAATCGCTATAACCGTTTGCCCGATTTTCAAATCATTGGAATTGCCAAAATCAAGAGTGGGAAAGCCACTGCCCTCGATTTTTATGATAGCGATGTCATTGGTCGGATCCTGGGCTAAGATTTTAGCCGGATGCTCTTGTCCATCGTTGGTAATGACGGTATATTCCGCACCGCTGTCGGAAACTACGTGTTTATTGGTAACTATCATTCCGTCATTGGAAACGATAAATCCTGAACCGCCGCCGATTTGCTGTTTTTGGGTTTCATTGCTGTCTTCTCCAAAATTTCCGAAGAAATCAGGAAAACCGAAAGGATCAGAAAAGAAGCTTCTCATTTTGGGAACATCCTTGGTGATAATAATGCTGACTACCGCCGGAGTGGTTTTTTCTACCACGCTTATAACCGCCGAATCCTCCTGAATGATATTTTGCTTGATAATTTCCGTTTTGGATTTATTTAAAAATCCTAAATATTTATTGTCGGTGATTTTTTGTCCGACACTGCCTGCCATAAAACCAAAAATGGCTCCGAAAGCGGAAGAAAGCAAAATGGTAATAATTAAAACCGATATAGGAATCCTCCAATTTTTTGGCCTATCGGAAAAGTTGTTTTTTTTATCATCAATATTTTCCATAGCTTTTTATTTTAATAAATAATTAACCTTTCATCCAACAACCATCCGCGTTTTTTTAAAAAACGCGGATGGGTATCTTTTGAAAAAAACTATGTAAATAATTTTAAGATATACTGCTAAAAATCTGGTTATTCTACTGTAATAGCGTTTACCGGACAACTTCCAGCCACTTCTTGGCAATTACACTCGCCGCATTCCTCGGCAATTACCTTGGATTTTCCATCTTCGACTTTGAAGACAGTCGGACAAAGCGATTCACAAGTTCCGCATCCGATGCAAAGCTCTTCGTTTACTTTTGCTTTGGGCATATTTTTGTTCGCCTTATTCGCCTGTTTTAAAAATCCAGCCGAATATGCGAAAATTAATTAAATTAATTTTTTAAAATAACACTGAAATATCGCCGGGGTAATTTTTTTCCAAATTTTCTTCAAATTTTATTAAATTTTCATCTCGGAATTTCACCCAGCCGTTTTCTTTGTCCCAGATATATTTTCTAATCGGTATAAAAACAGACGCTTTCTTTTCTTGTTCTTCCAGCCATTGGGAAAAATTGGCTGTTCTTATGAAAATTTGTTTTATATGAACCTTCTCCTGTTCTTCTTCCGTTTTTTTGTCTTCCACTTTTATTATATGGTAGCCCAAAGAGCTTTCAATCACTTCGCTTAATTCGCCTTTTTTTAAGCCAAAAGCAACATAAGAAATTTCCGGTAGCATTTCTTCCTCGCTAAACCAGCCTAAATCTCCCCTGTTTTTGGCGCTATCTCCGTCAGAATATTTTCCTACCACGCTTTCAAAATCGCTGCCCTTTTTAAGTTCGACTAAAGCTTCTTCTATTTTTTTTCTGCCCTCTTCAAAGCTTTTATCATTCTTACGCATATCTTCA
Source organism: bacterium (assembly GCA_029567195.1). GTDB lineage: Bacteria > Patescibacteriota > Minisyncoccia > Moranbacterales > UBA2206 > JAKQLJ01. Next base: position 54,198 of record JAKQLJ010000023.1, read on the forward strand.
TATAATTTTTCCTTGTTCATGTCAGGCTTGACGATGTTTTTCTCAAAATCAGCCAGACTCCAGCCGTAAAGCTTTCCCAATTCGCTTATTATTTCTTCCCGATTTCCGTATTGTTCTATTTTTTTATCAACTTCCTGGGAAACCGATTCGGCAGTAAGATTGATTCCTCTCTTTTCCGCTTCTTTTTCTATGACGGCATTTTCTATCATTTTATTGAGAATATTTTTTTCCTTGATCTTTAACCTGTTTTTTCCGTCGGGAGTGGAAAAATCAACTCGAAAACCAAGATCGGAAAAGTCCTGATTTTCATAAAATTTTCTGGAAGCCTCTAAATTTTCCCATAAATCGCTTACTTTTATAATTTTACCATTCGCTACAGCCGCTGGATAAGGAATGATTTGAGTCGTCTTTTTCACTATGGCGGTATTAATTCCCAAAAAATAGATTAATATGGCAATTACAACCAAATAAAAAATAATGGCAATCAAAATGGCATAAACCATTGTTGGAACTTTTACTTTAGCCACTTCTTTCTTTTCTTTGGTTGTTTTTTTCTTTTCTTTTTTATCCATCGCAATAAAAATTTATTTTATTATTAGTGTTTGAAAAAATAATCCCACCATTTTTGAACATTGGAAATCTTTACTATCAGTTTTTTGTCCTGGGTTTTGTTTTCCGGTTCTGCTTCCGGATAAGAGATGGCATTGGGCTTTACTACCACTAAATTTTCCTTCGGATCCTGAAGGTTAAGTTTGTCTTTGGCTTCTTTTTCTTGATAATCCTTGCTTTCCAGGTAGGAAATCTTGTCTGCTAATTCAAGATTTTCTTTTTCTATGCTTTTAGCCTCTTCTTTGAGTTTGTTAATTTCTGCCTCTACCTGTTTTTTCTTGTAAGTTTCTCGGGAAACGGCAAAAACAATCAAACCGAAAAGAACTAACCCCAAAATCACGATAGATCTAAGAAGCCAGGAGTTGTTTTTCTCTTCACCTTTTATTGGCATAAAAAAGTCAAGATCCTAAGATCCAAATAAAGATAAAATTATCAGAGGGTAAAAAGCGGAGCTATCGTAAAAGCCACCATTCCGATAACGGCTAAAATAGATATTATGATCCAAACTTTTCTCATTTTTTTGTTTCTTTGAACGTATCCCATAATATTATTTTAACAGAATTTCAATAAAAGCAAAAGAAGGTTGATTATTTTTTAAGGACGGCTAAAAAAGTCTCTGAAGGTATGGCCACTCTGCCTACATTTTTCATTTTTTTCTTTCCTTTTTTCTGCTTTTCCAACAGTTTTCTTTTTCTGGTCACATCTCCCCCATAAAGCTTGGCAGTAACGTCTTTTCTAAAAGCGTTGATGGTTTCCCGGGCTATTATTTTTCCGCCGATAGCCGCTTGAAGGGCAATTTGAAAATTTTGGCGTGGAATAGAATTTTTTAATTTTTCCACCACTCTTTTTCCTTCAGAAAAAGCATTTTCCCTCGGAATAATTCGGGAAAAAGCGTCCACTTTTTCTTCCGCCACTAAAATATCCAGCTTTACCAGATCATAAGGACGATAAGAAGATATTTCATAATTCATAGAAGCATAGCCGGAAGAAGCGCTTTTTAAATCATCATGAAGATTAGTAATGACATCCGTCAAAGGACAATTAAATTTAATGATCATTCTTTCCGTATCTATATATTCCGTATCCAGATATTGGGCTCTGGTGTTATTCATCACTTCCATAATAGCGCCCAGATATTGAGAAGGAGAAATGATGTCCAATTTCACAAAAGGTTCGGAAATTTCTTCGATAACTGACGGGTCAGGCAGTTCAGAAGGGGAATAAATCTGGATTGAGTTGCCGGTTTTCATTTTTACCTCGTAAACTACGCTAGGCGTAGTGATTGTCGGGCTGATTTCAAATTCCCGCTCCAGCCTCGATTGGATTATTTCCAGATGAAGAAGTCCCAAAAATCCACAGCGAAATCCCCGCCCGAGAGCTGAATTTGATTCCGGTTCAAAAGTAAAAGCGGCATCATTAAGTTTTAGTTTTTCCAAAGCATCCCGCATAAAGTTATAGTCATCGCCTTCAATTGGATAAAATGAAGCGTAAACCATTGGCCGCACTTCTTTGTAGCCTGATAGCGGTTGAATATTGTCTTCTGTTTTTGATATTTGATTTTTGATTTTTGAAATTGTTATGGTGTCCCCTACCCGGCAATATTCAACGCTCTTGAGCCCGGTAGCGATATATCCAATCTCTCCCATCTGAAGTTTTTTGGTTTTCTGAAGATCAGGCTTGAAATAACCGACTTCTATCACGTCGCTTTTCATTTTTGTGGCCATCATGGTAATTTTTTCTTCTGCTCCTATTTCTCCATCAATAATCCGAACATAGGCCAAAACTCCTTTATAAGTGTCGTATTTTGAATCAAAAACCAAAGCTCGAAGCGGCTTTTCTTTTTTTCCTTTGGGCGATGGGATTTTTTCCACAATACGCTCCAAAAGCTTTTCCACGCCTAACCCGGTTTTTCCGGAAACTTCCAAAATTTCCTCTTCCTGACAACCTAGAATATGGATTATTTCGTTTTTAGTTTTTTCTATATTGGCATTGGGAAGATCAATTTTATTAACTACTGGAATAATTTCCAGATTATTTTCAATGGCTTGATACAGATTGGCCAATGTCTGAGCTTGCACGCCTTTGGTGGCATCAACTAAAAGCACTGCTCCCTCCACAGCCGCCAGTGACCTGGAAACTTCATAACCAAAATCCACATGTCCCGGAGTATCAATAAGATTCAGAATAAATTCTGAATCTGAATTCGAGATTCTTGACCGATAGACCATCCGGACTGGCTGCATTTTTATGGTTATCCCTCTTTCTCTTTCCAGATCCATAGTATCCAAAAGTTGTTCTTTCATCTTGCGTTTTTCTATCGTTCCGGTAAATTCCAAAAGCCGGTCGGACAAAGTCGATTTTCCGTGGTCAATATGGGCGATTATGCAAAAATTTCTGATGTTATTCATAAGTCTTATTATACTATTTTGGCTTTAAATTAGCTAATTGTCAATAAAAAAAAGCCCAATAGCCATAATTGGCCGTTCGGGCTCCGCTCTATTTTTCAAAAGAAATAATTTTTTGTTATTTTTTCGGAGAAAAAATAGCCATTTGATAGCAAAATCAAATGGCTAGTGAGTTACGTTGTTTATGATAGTTAATCTGTCCTGATGGTAGCGCTTTTAAATGGCCACCCAACGCACACGATTACGTCAGTTTCCCTTTTCGCAGGGTTTGTTGCTTTTGCTTTGAACATAGCATTGTCACTGCCGCTACAACCACGAAAATAGACAAAAAGCCATTCTTTTTCAAGAATCTGAACGTTCTCGTAACCCTGCTTCTCAAGTGCTCTTATGGCAATGTCAGGTTTTACAAAAATCCCGAAAAAAAATGAACAGAGTGTGAAGATCATTAACAGGACCGAAAGTAAAATCATTAACACCCCCACCCATTGACCTTTCTCATTTCGTGACATTTTATCACCTCCTCTTCAAAAATTCCTAGAAATAACCTTGAAACCCCTCCTGTTTGAGAAGTTTCGTTCTTTGATAAGTGACCTTACATTATAAACCATCAAACCAAAATGTCAAGGAGTGGATTTAAAAAAATTAAAAAGAAAAAAACAGCTTGTTATTCTTCTGGGAAAGAATTCCATATTCTTTATATTCCGCTCACCTCGCTTGTATCTTCTATGATATCCTTTTTGGCCCTAAAAATTCTTCTGGATATGGAATGTTTGAAATCCAAAAATTCCTGTGATTTCAGAGCGTAACAGGTGCCAATAAAGATAATTCCGCCTAAAAGAGCGGCAAAAGACAATTGGGAAAAGACGCCTAAAAATGTATCCATATCAACAAAGTCGGAAGCCAGATGCTTTCCAAGCTGAATTCCTATTCCACCCAAAAAAGAAGCCAAGGCGATGACGGAAACGGAACGGAAAATTTTTCGATCGTCAAGATTTTCAAATTTTGTTCTAAGAATGAAAAGCAATAAAATCATTTGCACGACGCTAGAGAGAGAAAAAGCAATGGCCAGTGACAAAATTTGCACTTTTCCAATCAGGAGAATTACAGTAATAATGTTCAAAAATTCGGAAAAAATAGCCACGTAAAAAGGGGTTTTAGTGTCATGCATGGCATAGAACGACCGCGCCAAAAGCGGAATAAGGCTTTGGGCAAAAAGGCTAGCGGCCAAAATTCCCAGACATTGAAAAGTCAAAGTGGTATCTTCCCAATCGAATTTTCCCGCTCCTAAGATTACCCGGACAAGTTGCGCCCGAAGAAGAATGATAAAAACGCTTAAAGGTATGACGAAAAACAAAATTTGCCTGAATACTTGGGAAAAAGAATTCACAAAATTGTCGTTGTCTTTTTTGGCAAAAAATGAAGAAAGCGTGGGAAAAACGGCAATAGAGAAAGAGATGCCAAAAATTCCCAGCGGCACACTCTGAAGATTTTGGGCAAAATTAAAAATAGCCAGAGATCCGGAAGCTAACATGGAAGCAAAAATGGTTATTACTAAAAGATTGATCTGATTTATGGCGATGCCCAAGGTTCTCGGCACCATTAATTTCAAAACTCGCCGGATATTTTTATCTTTAAAACATTTTATGCTCTGCCAACTATGGCGATATCCCAAATCTCTTGCTGCCGGATATTGGATTACCATATGGAGAAAAGCTCCCAATACCACTCCCCATGCCAATCCTATCGGTCCCCAGAATTTAACAAAAACCAAAACACCGATAATAATTCCGATGTTATAAAAAATTGGCGCTAAGGAATAAATAAAAAATCTTTTAAAAGAAGTGAGAATGCCTCCAAAAATACCGCTGATGCCCAAAAATAGCGGACTTAAAAACATAATTCGGGTAAAGGCCACTACTTTTTCCAGCTTTTCCGGAGAAAATCCTGGAGTAATAATCCTCATTAAAAACGGAGCAAAAATACAAAATATCAAAGAAAAAGCAATGATAGAAAAAATGGCCAAATTCATCAGACCATTAGCCAATTTCCAAGCATCTTTGTTTTCATTTTTGGAAATAAGACCGGTAAAGACAGGGATAAAAGCGGCTGATAAGGCTCCTAAAATCAATAGGTTATAAATCAGATCCGGAATACGAAAAGCGGCATAATAAACATCCAGAGTGTCGCCGGCTCCAAAAGAAGAAGCCAAAAAACGATCTCTTAGGAGTCCCAGCATCCGGCTGGCCAGACCGGCCACGGTAATCAAAAATGCGGCACTGGCAACTGTTCGGGAAGGATTGGAATTAGTCAGCAATTTGTGATTGAATATTTTTTTTATCATACACGCAAAAAATTATTATTTTTTCGTTAAAGCTAAGCCTATAAATTTATCGGTATTAAGAACACTCTCCATTTTAATTTCATTTTTTCCTTCTGCCAAATTAGCGCCGGTTATTTTTTCCGCAGGATGTTTCCAGATGATGTTGTATGAATCAGGATATATTATTTTTGATAACAATTGGGAACCGATACTGCCTGATTGCTTTTGAAAGAGAACAGAAAAGGTGTCAGCCGGCTTGGTTTTGGAATCAGTTTCAATTGTGAACGGCAATTTATAAGAATATTTAACCTCTACTGTTTCCTGGGGACTGACATAGACCCAGTTGGCAAAAACCGTCTTTCCGCTGTCTTCATAAATGGCTGTGCCCGATTCTTCGTCAATTTTCATAACGCCTTCCTCCATTTCCACCTGTGGGTCTTTTTTAAATCCTAGTGCCCTGTAGTCCAGAGGCGGGGAAACAAATTCTCTGGTTTGTCCGGAAGCAGAAATTAAGGTCGATCCCTTTGGTACGTAAACGCGCATGTAATCGGAGTTTACCTTATTCCACCATTCAAATTGATTATTTCCGCCGTTGTGATGCCGGGTAACGGTAATAGTATCAATAATGGAACCGTCATTTTGAATTTCCGCCTGATGCTCTATTTTTTCCTCTATTATTCCATCAGTTTTGTAACCGTTGATATTGGTATTTATAACGGAAAGATAATCTTTTTGGGTATCCAAAACTTCTCCGCTCCAACCGCGTGCAGAAATCATTTTTTCAATATCATAATTCATGGAATAAATGAGAATATGTTTTTCGTTTAAGCTATCGATAAGAATTTTCATAACCTTGGCCGTATCAGAAAAATCCTTGGCGTTGAATATCTGATCGAGAATTTTCGGCGCCAGATCGGCTAGGATTTTCTTCGGCTGGTTCAATTCCTTGTCGTAATCCACTTCCACTTCGTATTGGATTTTTTCGATAAAATTGTCTTTGTCTACTGTTACGTCATATTCCGGCATTTCAATCGGTCCGGTTACTTCCAAAAGTTTTTGCATAACCGTCGGAGTCATAGTGATTATTCCGTCTACAGTTGGTCCGCCGGTTTTTTCATAAAACCAGGCAGCTTTTTCGGCGCTTTTGGGAAAATCAGGAAACCAATTGCTGTCATGAAGGCTCCAGGCGGCGCTTATTTTTTGGACAGGAGTTGGCGGAATGACTTTTTCCCTGAGTTGCCCGTCCGGATTAAAAATTCCATCCACAAAGAATTTCCTTACCCGACCGTTGAAGATATCCAAAATACCGTAAGTGCCGATAAAACCGCCGGTGGCTCTCATTTCCTGGTTATTTTGGAATAAAAACAAATATTTTCTGGGACCGTTTCCTCCCAAAACATCGGTAAAAATTTTGCTTTCACCGACAAACTGGCTAAGAGAATCGTTGATTTGCGGCAATTTATCTCTCAGCTCAATAAACTTTTCCCGTTGGTTTTCCGGAATATCCGCCATATCAACATCCTCTAAATTTTTTTCCAAGTCTTCCATCAAAAGAGAAACTTCCTTCAGGTTTTTGTCCGTTTCCTGAAAAATTTGTAAAAAAGATATGGTATCCGCATTTTCGCCGCTTAGAGGGTTATTTACTTTATTTATCAAGGATAAAATTTCGGATATTTTCATCCCGATTTGGGATATGTCTTTTCCGGCTTTTGCCAGATGCGCTCCGGAAGAAATTTTGGAAACGAATGGCAGATATTTGGAAGACTCAACAACAATGCTTCCTATGGCATTGACATCATTGGAAATTTGCGAAAAATTTTCCTCGGCCTGACTAAACTCCAGGGAAGCTTTTTGAAAATCCCGATTGCTTAAACCGCTCTTTGCTTCCATAAGATTGGCGTATGCTTCCTGTCCGCTTTGAAAAGCGGTATTTTTTATCTTGAGTCCCTGACCCAGAATATCCAAAGAAAAAATTATCAGAAGCAAAACCGCCGCCAAAGAAGCAAAAGATAAGATATTTTTTTTAAAATCGAGTCGTTGTTTTAGCCCTTGAAAAACGGAATAATTTTCCAAAAAACCGTCTGTTTTTTGATCGCTGGCATATTCGTCTTCATCCTCGTCTTCATCTTCACTTTCCTCGCTTTGCCAATAAGAATTTGCAGGAAAAATTTCATCCCATTTTTCACTTTTTTCTTGAATATGCGGAGAAGGCTCGCTAATGTCCTGAGTAAAAACCGGGCTTGTCAGTTCTTCTTCTTTTTCCGCTTCCCTCATCTCGCCCGTGAACTCTACCGAAATGTTTTTGACATTATCCAAATCTTCTGCGGCAATCGGGATACGGGGAATATATTTTAACCGTTCTTCCTTTTTTCTTTTTTCTTTTTCTTCTGCGATTATTTTCTGAAAACGCCGCGTTTCCTGGTCGATAACTTCCGGTTTTTTTATGTCATGGAAAACATCCCCTATCTTGGAAGAGGTGCCGGAAAAATATCTTCTGGGTTTAATTCTCACAACCTTTTTAATTCTTCTCATTTTCTCCATATCCAAAACCCCGGAAGAATCAACCGGTCTGACATCAAACATCTGAGGAGTGATAAATTCTTTCTTTTCCCCCATAATTATTTGTGAATGACGCCTTTATATATCTCGAGAGTTTCCTGGGCCATTCTTTTCCAATTGTATTTTTTTATTTGTTCGTAGCCTTTTTTAATCAATTCTTTTCTCAAATTTTCATCGCTGGCAATTTTTTCTATTTTCTGTGTTATGTCTTTTGTGTCATAGGGATCAAAATAGAGAGCGCTGTCTCCCAGAATTTCCAGAGCGCATGAATGACTGGAAATTATAACCGGCACGCCCTTAGCCATGGCTTCCAGCGGCGGCAATTCAAATCCTTCATAAAGAGACGGCCGGACATACGCCAAGGCATTGTGAAAAATTATATCCAGTTCGTAGTCAGGAACGAAACCGGCAAAAATAACACCGCCGATCTTTTTCTCTTCCGCCATTTGCTTAAGCCGCAAATAAAAATAATCTTCCGCTCCCACAAAAACCAATTGCATATCCTTTCTTTTTTTTCTTGCTTCATCAAAACCAAAAATCAACCGTTCGGGATTTTTGTGCGGATAAGCATTGCCAACATACAAAATGTATGGCTTTATTATACCATACCTGGCGATAATTTCCTCGTCTTTATTGGGACTAAGCATACAAAAATCATCACAAGCTTCATAAGTTACTTTTATTTTTTCACTGGGAACTCGTTTATAATTCTTTAAAATGTCATCCTTGGTAAATTTAGACACCGCTATCACCCGATTAGACCGGTAAATGGCTGATTTAATGACTATTTTATAGGCAAAAAATTTAAGCCAATACAAAAGCGGGCTAAGAGTCGTTCCTCGAACTGTAGGAAAATGAATCAGGATAAGATCGTGAATGGTTACCACGAATTTTTTAAAATAAAAAAGTGGCACATTAAAATGGGGAAAATGTGCCAAATCCAAGTTGTATTTATTTAAAAGCCGGGGGAATTTTATCTGTTCTTCCAGGCTATACCACTGGAAATCGGCTAAAATTTTCTTAAAATTTTTATTTTTAGGGATGTATTCGTTAAAATTCTCTTTTTTTAAAAAAATGAAATATTGATTGTCTTCATCAACCTTTTCCAAATTTTCTATTAATTTTTGGGTGTAACGGCCCAGTCCTTTGCCGATGGGGCCGTAAAATCGGGCGTCTATTCCTATTCTCATAAGTTAATTATACCATATCAAAACAACCAGGCGCGAAATTGATCTGCTTGGTTGTTTTTAATTGCCATTAAGCTTTGTTAAACAAATCAAGGGTTGCTCTGGCCGTTTTTTTCCAGCCAAATTCCAGCGATTTTTCCAGACCTTTTTTTGTTATATCTTCCCTTAATTTTTTGTCAGTTAAAACCTCTTTCATAGCTTTATAGATTTCATCAGGTTTATCAGGGTCGATAAGCAATCCGCCACCGCCTACCACCTCCGGCAACGAAGAATTATTGGAAGCAATGACTGGCACGCCGCATTTCATTGCTTCCAGCGGCGGAAAACCGAATCCTTCAAAGAACGACGGATAGACAAAAAGAGAAGCCAGATTATAAACGTATTCCTTATCCTCATCTCGGACAAAATTAATGACCTGGATTTTTTCTTTGTAATCTGATGTTTCTATTTCTCTGAATATTTTTTCCTGCATCCAGCCTTTTTCTCCGGCAATGACCAGTTTATATTTAGTCAACTCTTCGTCCCCGGAAATTTCCGCCTTTTTTTGCCACCGGTTAAAAGCGCGGATGATGCCAAAAATATTTTTTCTCGGCTCAATTGTTCCCAGATATAAAATGAATTTGTATGGCAAGTCGTATTTTTCTTTAATTTTGATCAATTTTTCGTCATTGCGATTGATTATTTTAAATTTATCGTCAACTCCGTTATGAATAACCATCACCTTTTCCGGGCTTATTTTATAAAAAGAAACCAAATCATTTTTGGAAGAAGAAGAAACGGCGATTATCTTATCGGCTTTTTGGCAGATTTTTTTAGGATTGATAAAAATGTGCCACATTTTTCTTTTAGGAGAAAAGTATTCGTTGTGGCGCTCAAAAGAAAGATCATGAATTGTGACAATAAGTTTGGCTTCCTTGCTTACCGATCCGAAAATAATATTGGGCATAAAAACGATATCCGCCCCGCCAGCAAGCTTGTCAATATGCGGCCAGCCCAAATACCAAAAGGAAAAATTAAGTATTTTGTTGGGAACACGCCACCTTTTTATCCGAACATTTTTAAATCGGGAAAAAACAGAAAAATCAAATTTGGGATTTTTCCAGGAATTCAAAAAAAGAACATACTCGTTCTTAGTGTCGATTTCCAATAAGTTCAAAATTAGATTCAAAAGATATTCCTCTACTCCCGTCCTCCTTCCCTCCATCAGGCATCGAGCATCTATGGCAATCTTCATATGAAAATTATTCTAAGTAGTGTTTTATCATCACTATCCAAAATCCCAAAAATAATCCGAGGAAAAAGGAAGCCAGCGCAATCAGGCCAAAATCGGGGTTGTTTTTGATAATAACCGGGTTTTGAGCCATTATTTCAAACCAGGTATCTTCTTTTTGGTCCTTGTTTAAATTGGCAGTGGTTTCAGAAATTATCTTAACGACGGAAGAGGCTATTTTTTCACTGGTTTTTTGATCAGAAGAGGAAAAAGATACGGCAATTATCTGGGAAGACATTTTTTCCACTTTAATTTTCTTTGCCAATTGCCTAAGAGTGGCGTTTTGAGTACTGATATTCGCTTCTTTATAAATATCCGCCACAATGCGCGGACTTTTCAGCCATTCCACTACCGTTTCGGCAAATTTTTCATCTGCCTGCAGACGATAAAAATCATCATAGCGAAAATCAGAAGTGTTTTGAATGCCTAATCGGGTGATATTTAGGGTCAGAGAAGTATTATACGAAACAGGCTGGAAAAAAAAGTAGCCCAGAGCTATCAAAACAATGAGCGCAACAACCGCTAAAAACAAGTTTGCGTTCTTTTTTAATATTTCTAAATATTCCTTAAGTTCCATGATTTTTTAATTCAATTTTTATGCTTTATATACTCTTTTTCCACGTAGTCTTTAATTTTATTCTTAAAAGCGCTTTTGTCAAATTTTCTAGCCTTTTCCCTGATAGAAACCGAATCAAACTCGATTTTTTCAAATCTCCCAACTGCCGCCACGATGTCCTCCGCTGTTTGATTGTCAAAGAAAATCCCATCCTTATTTTCCTCGATATGTTCCGGGATGTCCCCGCCTCGAAAAGCTATAAGTGGCCGTCCTGAAGCCAAAGCTTCAATAGCTACAATGCCGAAATCTTCTTCTTGCGGAAAGATAAAAGCCCGGCATTGGGAATAATATTTAGCCAAATCTTCGTCCGGCACCCGGCCCAAAAATTCAATGGTAGGACCGGCAATTTTTTGAAGCCTTTTTAACTCCGGTCCTCGACCGATGATTTTTAGCGGCAATTTCAGCCGGTTAAAAGCTTTTATGGCAATATCAAATCTTTTGTAGGCAATAAGCCGGCCGACCATTAAAAAATAATTTCCCGTTTTTTCATTTACAAAAAAATCATCAAAATTTACCGGCGGATGGATTATTTCACTTTCCTTTTTATAATATTTTTTAATTCTCTTGGCAACAAATCGGGAATTGGCGATAAATCGATCCACTCTTTCGGCGCTGATTCTGTCCCAAAGCCGCAAATAATTCATTGCCAGAGGAACCAATTTCTTGATAAACCCCGGAAAATAAAAATCCTGGGTGTATTTATGGCAATCATCCCAGGCATAACGCATTGGCGTGTGCATATAACAAATATGAAGCGTTTCCGGACCGGTAATGACGCCTTTGGCAAAACTGGAAGAATCAGAAAGGACGATGTCATATTTGGAAAAATTAAATTGTTCGATGGCAATGGGCATAACTTGCGGAAATATACGGTGTTTACTGGAAGCAAAAGGAAATTTTTGGATAAAAGAAGTCCGGATATCCTTGTTCTCCAAAACTCCATGCATCATTTTTTTGTTATACACCAAAGTATAAATCGGCGCGTCCGGATAAAGTTCGCAAAAACACTCCAGCACTCTTTCAGCGCCTCCATATTGAACCAAATAATCATGAACCAAAGCAATCTTCACGTAACACGTAACACCTAACACATAACACATTGGCAATTTTAGTTGGGATGTTATGCGCTATGTGCTATGTGATACGTGATTTTAAAGGTTTCTCCTTTTTCTGAACAAAACTCCGACAGTTTTGAGGCATATTTGAACATCCAGCCAAAGCGACCAGTTTTCGATATAATACAAATCAAGCCGATATTCATCTTCAAAATCCAAATCCGACCGGCCGGAAACCTGAGCCATACCGGTTGCCCCCGGCTTTATGGTAAGAAGCCTTCGGTGATAATCCATATATTTTTCCACTTCTCTCTCCTGATGAGGCCGGGGACCCACCATACTCATAGAGCCGAAAAGAACGTTAAAAAATTGCGGTAATTCGTCAATGGAATATTTTTCGATGAAATTACCCACGTTTGTTTTGCGGGGATCTTTTTTGATTTTATAAAGCGGTCCTTTTCTGACGCTTTGTTTGGCGATAAGTTCTTTTTCTATTTTTAGAGCGTCATCGACTTTAGGATTGTCTTTTGTCACGCAAAGTTCCCATTTCATATAGCGGAATTTGAAAACAAAAAATTTCTTTCCGTCATTGCCAATTCGTTCATTTTTATAAATAATCGGCCCCCGTGAATCCAATTTTATGGCTATGGCTGTCAGAATCATAATTGGAGAGGTTGCTATTATGCCAAAAGTAGCCGTTATTATGTCGAAAGTTCGCTTATAAATTCTTCCCCAACCGTCAAGTGGCGTATTGCGCACCTGAATCAAAGGCTCGCCGCACAAAACGCCCAGATCAAATTTTGAAGTTTGCAGAGTGGTAGGAATAAATTTAAAATTGATATTATTGATGGCGCAATAATCGATTATTTTTTCCTGTTCGTCATCGGTTACTGACGGCTCGCAAAGAATTATCTCATCGATTCCTTTTTGTTTCTTAATTTCCTTAATTTCTCTTAAGTGAGCACTTTCCAATTGGTCAACAACCTTATAGCCCAAATTTTTATTTTGCCTAATAATCTTGGAAATGGTATCCATCTTGCCGTTTCTTCCGATAAGAAGAACTCGGTGCACCCCGATTCCTTTTTTTCGTAACAGCCATTTCTGAATCAGCTGGACAATATATCTGGCAAATACCACATAAAAAGTGATAAAAATCCAGGCAGAGAGAATTATAAAACGGGAAGAAAACCATTCCCGTTTCAAAAATATAGCCACAATTATAATTACCAGTCCGATAGAAGTAGCGCTGAAAATTTTAAGCATTTCTTTCCAAAATTTTCTGGTTGATCGGATATTATATAGCCCTTCAAAAGCATAAATAATAAGAAAAAGAGGCGCTACTATTAGCACAATTTTAATGAAAGCGTCAAAAGGATAATCGTATAGTTTCGGTTTTAAAACTAAAAGCTCCGGGATATTACGAATGTTCCAGGCGGTTATAGCCGCCAGAACAATCATAATAAAATCCAGAGGGACTTGCAAAGCGCTAAAGAATAATTCTGATCTTTTCATTGTTTGCAAATATTGGTCAAATTATCAGCAATTTCAAATATTTATCAAGGCAAATCTATAAGCCGGATTCTGTCAAAAGCAGTCATTTATCTGGGATGATGATTACTCATCACCTCAAGCGGCACTTCCCATATTTACGTAAAATACAGGACACGACCTTGCATTCTGGTAAGGATTTAGCCGTTTCACTCCCGCACTAACTTTACGCTGGCACTAACGTGCCAAAAAAAAGCGTAAAATTAGTGCGGGACTACGCCCTACTTTTCAATAGAGCGCCCATAATAATTTCTTATTATGGCGTCTCTGCTCGCACCTCTGTCCTTGCGGACGACGGGTGTTACCCGCTACCATTGTCCCGCCATAAGCGAAACTAAATGTCCGGACTTTCCTCCCCGACTTTACGTCGGGGCAACTGCCCAATTTGCCTTGATAGCTATTCAAAACTGGTTGGTTTTTAATAAAAACATCAACTGTTAATTATACTCCTTTTTTCCTCTTTTGTCAAAAGTAATTTCTTTATTTTCCCTAAAATAAGGGATTTTTTGATTAATATTCCTTTTTAATATTAGTATAATTTATGCAATTTGTCAAAACAAAAGCGGGCATTGAATTTTCTTACCCGCTTTCTTATGAATGGTTTTCATTTTGAGACCCTTATCGCTTGATCTACATGGCAGATCAAGCAGTTAGGATGTCGAGAATTTGCATATCTCATTGCCTCGTCTTTTTCCGCGAAGTATAATTTTATACTGCCGATATTCGGGTTTACACTGCACCTGTCAGGAGAAGCAATAAGCCAGTGACCATTGACCTCCGTTGACAATTTTCCGATGCTTAAAAGATGATGAAGAAATTTGTGCGCCGCATCCTTACTGTTGGTTTTACACGCAAAGTAGCGATCCCAATCAATACTACCGTCTTTCAAAAAGAAATCTTTATACTCTTCACTATTTTCCGGCATAACTTTTTTCTCCTTTTTTCCGTTTAAAATAAGAAATGAGCCAATATCTTATACGCGCATTGAAGACCAAATATGACAAAAAGAATCGCTAATATTATTGAAATGCCGACGATGACTGCTTTTTTCCGTCTTTTTCTGTCTTTTTCTTCCCTCAGCTTCGAAAGCTTGCCGGCAAGGGAAAAGCCCTTAAAAGGCAAGTGAACAGTTGAATTTTTATTCATCACACCCCTCCTTAAAACTTTCTATAAATTTGGAAATAACTGTTGTTTTTTATAATAACTCAAATAATCCAAAAAGAAAAGCGGTGATAGCTAAATTAATGCCCACCGCTTTGAAATGAGATGTTACTCTACAATATATTTCTCGCCCCATTTATAATGACAGCTTCTGCAAATTATTCCTCTCCAGACAATTTTTATTGGAAATATGCCCAGAAATTTATATCTTCCTTCTTCTGGCGCCGGGCCCTCCTTTCCCTTTCCCCAGCTCGCGCCGCAACGAGGACATTCCTCAGACATTTTATAAGTCCCCGTCCATTTCAAATCGCAAGAGGAAAGGGTTATCAGGAAAAAAACCCATAACCAACGCAAAAGACTGCCTATTTTTTTCATTTTTAATTTCCTCTCACCTCCACGCTTGAATTATTTTTTTCTTTTGCAGGAATAAAAAAGGCCAAAGCAGAGACAATTATCAATGCCACAGGCCCAAACAAAGTTGAAAAAACTTCATCTCCAACTCTTTGCGCCGGCACATAGACAAATACGAAATAAAAAGTCAGAAACAACCCTACCAAAAATGCGATGCTAATCGTTCTCATATCCGTCCTCCCCTCTTTTATCTAGAGTTTTATTAAATTTTTAAGCAACTCTTGTTGACTTTTCAACTTATCTTTATACCCCAAAACCCTGGATTTTGTCAAGGACACCACATCCTTATCGGCTTTTTTGATATAACTTTCGTTTTTTAGCAATATTTCAGTTTTAGAAATGGCATTTTCCAAATTCTTAATTTCCTTTTCTATATTATCAATCTCTTTTTTTATGTTAATCAGCTCTGCTATATCCAGATCAAGACTTGCAATCTTTATGGATTTTTTGGGAGTTTCGCCTTCAATTATCTTGACTCGCGCCAATTTTTCAATAATTTCCTTGTTTTCAGTTTTTTCTGTGTATGCGTCAATGATCTGCGCGGGATTGATATGATAGCTGGAACGCAAATTTCTGATTTTAGCAATTGTATCCTTTAGGTTCTTGAATTCTTTTTCGGTTTTTGCGTCTTTTTCTTTTTTTCCAGCTTTTGGCCATTCTTCCACCATCAAAAGTCTTTTTTCTCCATAAAAATCATTGTATATTTTTTCTGTCACAAATGGCACAAATGGATGCCAAAGTTTTAGGATCTTATCTAAAACATATCCGAGAATGGCATCATTTTTTTCGATCTTGTGGATCTCAATATACCAGTCGGCAAATTTTCCCCAGGTGAACTTTTCCAATTTCTCTCCGGCCAAGGAAAATTTATATTTGGAAATATCATCAGTAATTTCCGCGATCAGTTCATTAAGCTCGCTAACAATCCATTTGTCAGAAAGCGATTTTATATCATCATCTTTAATACTCTCCGCTAAGGTGAAATTTTCCGTCGCCAAACAATAGCGATAAATATTCCAAAGTTTGGTGACAAAATTTCGGAAATTTTTAATTTTCTCATCATATATATTGAGGTCGTTTCCTGGTGTCGTGCCGATTAGAAGACTTAGCCTTACCGCATCAGTGCCATATTTTTCACAAACATCCAAAGGATCGATATTTGTTTCCGGTTTAGATTTACTCATCTTGTCGCCGAATTTATCACGAACGCAACCATGAAGATAGATATCTTGAAAAGGAATATCGCCAACACTATAAGTAGTCATAATAATCATTCTGGCTACCCAGAAAAACAAAATGTCATACATTGTTTCCAAAACATTTGTTGGATGAAAATTCTTGAAATCTTCGGTATCAATTTTAATCTTGTTATTTTCAATGGAAATATCAGCAGGTTTTTGGGCCATTGTAGAAAAAGTCCAAAGACCGGAAGAAAACCAGGTATCGAGCGTATCTTCATCTTGTTTCCATCCTTCACCTTCTGGAGGATTCACTCCGACATATATTTCTTCGTCCTTATACCAAACTGGTAAGCGATGACCAAACCAAATTTGCCGACTAATACACCAATCACGAAGATTTTCCATCCAATGAAAATAATTTTTCTCAAATCTTTCTGGAATTATTTTTATTTTATTACGCCCAAAAATTCCTTTTTTAACAGCTTCAAAAGATAGTTCCTTAATTGATTTTTTATATTTCGGAATTTCTTTATTAACATCAATAAACCATTGGGTGGATGGCAGCGGTTCAATTTGAGTGCCGCAACGATAACAAACTGCAATGTTGTGATCATAATTTTCATCAATATGATCGATGAGTCCTATTTTTTCCATGTCATTAACAATCGCTTCTCGTGCTTCGGCAGTTGTCATACCCGCATATTTTCCCGTATTTTTCATCATCCGACCTTCTTCATTAATAATTTGCTTCATAGGCAAATTATGTCTTTGAGCAATTTGATTGTCAGTGAAGTCATGGGCGGGAGTAACTTTGATTACTCCGGTTCCAAATTCCATATCAACCGCATAATCAGCCACTACTTCCACTTCAAATTCACCCAGTACTCCGGGAATCATGAAATTTTTTCCAACATATTTTTTATATCTTTTGTCTTTGGGATGCACCGCTACTGCCGTATCACCAAGTTTTGTTTCCGGACGCGATGTTGCTAAAGTAAACGGACCGTATTTTATCCAATACAATTTTTCTTTTTTTGGTATATATTCCACTTCGTCATCGGCTAAAGTCGAGTGGCACCTCGGGCACCAATTAACTATTCTTTTTCCGCGATAGATAAGCCCGTCATCATACATGAGCTTAAAAACATTCTGAACAGCCGCACTTCTTGTTTCGTCCAAGGTATAAGCCAGACGCGACCAATCACAAGATGAACCCATTTTTCGCATTTGCTTCAAAATCGTCTTTTGCGAGTTCAGAGCAAATTCTTTCACACGTTTCAAAAATTTTTCCTTTCCCAGCTTGTGCCGATCAAGCCCCTCCACTTTCAAATCTTTCTCTACCCGGTTTTGCGTAGCGATTGAAGCATGGTCTGTTCCTGGAATCCAGAGCGTCCTCTTTCCCTGCATGCGGTTATAGCGAATAAGCAAATCTTCAACAGCGAGCATCATAGCGCTTCCCATATGGAGAACCCCCGTGACGTTTGGCGGCGGCATAACAATCGTGTAGCT
This sequence comes from bacterium, assembly GCA_029567195.1. Lineage (GTDB taxonomy): Bacteria > Patescibacteriota > Minisyncoccia > Moranbacterales > UBA2206 > JAKQLJ01. The sequence continues at coordinate 72,029 of JAKQLJ010000023.1, forward strand.
TGATGCGTCCTTGTCTACATCCAAATTATCGGGATTAAAAAAACCACTCTTTTCCCAGAGCTCGTAAATTTTATCCTCATATCTCCCCGCTTCGTATGTTTTTGGAATTTCTTTCATAAAATATAATCTTTAATCTTTGAGAGTATTTCTTCGTAGTTTACATTTTTAAAATTAGTAGTATCTACCTCAATAGTATAATCGCAACATTTAAGTCTTGATTGATTTGTTCTTTCTCCATCTATATTTTTTGGCATGTCTATCGCATGACATTGATGTCTTTCGCCTCTTTCCAATCTATCAGAATACCTTTTTGTTGCTACCTCAAAATCACATCTGAGATAAATTTGTATTAATTTACAATTGTATTTTTTCTTTAATCTTTCTATTTGCGGTTCAGCTGCACTTGCTAAAAAAAATGCTTCCGCCACACAAGTGGTTCCTGTTTTTAAGACTTCTTCCACTGCATAATACAAAATGTCATAACTCGCTCTAGCTACTTTGTCAAATAAAACAGGGTCTTCGCGTCCTGAAATTTTTTCTGATATTATTTCCTTTAGCCTATCTGCAATAAAAATAGGACAATTCAATTCTTTTGAAATACGCTCAGCAACAGTAGTTTTTCCCGATGCTGGAATACCAGAAACTAAAAGTAATGTTGATTTCTTCATATTATTTCCTAATTTCCATTTGCAGTTCTTTTTCCAATCTTGAAATAATTTCATTCATCATCTCATCTATTTCTTTTCCCTCCAGTGTTCGATCTGTTCCGAAATGAATATGAAAAGCGTAGCTAACAGATCCGTCTTTTTGGAAAATATCAAATAATTCTACAGATATCACGAGTTTACCGCCAGCTTTCTTGATGAAGTTGGAAATTTCAGCAACAGTCATCCCGCTTTTATCCAACATTGAGATATCGCGCATAACAATCGGAAATTTAGGCAGTGATTTATATATTTTTTCTTTTGACGCGTATTTTCGCAGAATTTCCAAATCAAATTCAGCCATTACTGCGCGTTTTTTTATTTTATATTGCTCCAAAACAAGAGGATTAATTTCGCCTATGCCGCCAATGACATCATCACCTATCTTAATTTTCGCGAATCTCGCCGGATGGCATACACTTGGAAGTTTCGCTTCCAAGTTTACAAATTGGACATTTTTTATACCATTAACTTCCAAGAAACTCTCAACATCACCCTTGAGGCTGAAAAATGTGTCCGCTTTGGCATCTTTTTCCAAAACTTCCGCCATCACTAGCATCCTTTTTTCTTCAGTCTTATTATTATTTGGATAATATGATCGGCCGACTTCAAACAATCGAAAAGATGGATAATGCTTCAGATTTTCTCTGATATTTTTCAAAATATTGGGGATCAAACTCACTCGCACTAGTTCCTGATCAGGATTCATAGGATTAGCCAGTTCATAATGCTTGATTTCATTCAGTTTGCAAATTTCAACGTCCTTTTTGGAATAAAATGAATAATTATATATTTCATCATATCCAAGACCCGTGAGAATATCTTGGATTTTCCGCTCAAAAAACACCTGTTCATTTTTTACTGCCGGCGCATTATTTTCATTGATTGGCTGTTCTTTTATTTTCTCGTATCCCCAAATCCGGCCGATTTCTTCGATTAAATCTTCCTGGGTTCTGGCATCTACTCTAAAAGTCGGCACTTCAACCGCTAAAAATTTTCCACCGCCGCTAACTTTGAAATTCAACAGGGTTAATATCTTTTTAACGGCACCGATAGGAATGTTTTCTCCTAAAAGGCTATTAACGTAATCCAGATTCAACTTTATTTTTAGAGGTTTTACCGGCTTTGGATAGACATCGACAATTTCTTCCAATTTTCCGTTAGCCGTATGTTCGATGATTTCAATGAGCCGCACCATCGCTTTCTCAGCCAAATTAGGATCAAGGCCCTTTTCAAATCGGTCGGAAGATTCCGTTTTTACTCCCAATCTTGTTCTTGACCTTCTGATATTTGCCGGTTGAAAATTAGCCGCTTCCAAGACTATGGTCCTGGTATCTTCGCCAATTCCGCTCTCTTTTCCACCCATAATACCGGCCAAGGCCAAAGGAACAGAACCATTGGTTATTAACAAATCTTTTTCCGACAATTCAATTTCCGAATCATCAAGCAATGTCATTTTTTCCTTGTCGTTTGCCTTTCTCACCACAATTTTTATCTGTTTTTTATCGGCAATTCTATTGGCGTCAAAAGCATGCAGGGGATTTCCCAGCTCAAGCATTATAAGATTGGTGGCGTCAACAACATTATTAATGGCTTTTATTCCCGAGACTTCCAATTTTCTTTTTATCCAATCCGGTGATTCTTTTATTTCAATGCCCGTCATAACAGCGCCGATATATCGCGGACATAAAGTTTTGTCTTTTATTTCCACTGACAAAATTTTGTTTTTTTCTGATTTTTTTATCTTCGGCAATTTTAATCCGTCAAAATCATAATCAAACTTTCTGCCTTCTAAGACGGCAATTTCTCTGGCCACTCCCACATACGACAAAACGTCATGAGCCCTGTCGGGCAAAACTTTTATTTCAAATGTTTCATCATTCTTTCCTAAATACTTCCCCACCGGTTCCCCTATTTTAGCCGCGATTGGAAGAATTATAATTCCGCTGTGGTCTTCTCCCAGTCCCAATTCATCCTGGGCGCAAAGCATACCGAAAGATTTTTCTCCCCGGATTTCCGCCGCTTTTATCTCTATGCCGTTCGGCAGCTTTGTTCCGACTAGCGCTAACGGCACTTTGTCACCCGTTTTTATATTCCACGCGCCACAAACAACATCAAGAGCTCCCTCTTCATGAGGAGAAGGCAGAGATGAGGTTTTTTTTCCCACATCGACTTTGACTAATTGCAATTTATCCGCATTGGGATGTTTTGAAATTTCCTTAATCTCCCCCACTATTACTCCTTGGGGAATATTTGACCCTTTTTCTACACCTTCAATTTCAAAAGAATGAAAAGTCAAATCTTCCACTGTCTTTTCCAGCGTTTTTTTCGTGCCTGATAATTCTTTTAGCCAAGAGTATGAATATTTCATGGTAGGTCATCCCGGACTTGCCTGCCCGCCTATGGAGGGATCCGGGATCTAGTCTTTTAAGTTTAATTTGCACTGGATCCCTGCTTTCGCAGGGATGACAAGCTAAAATTGCCTAATAAATCTCAAATCTCCGCTATGAAAAAGTCTGATATCGTCAATTTTATATTTCATCATGGCCAGCCGCTCGAGTCCAAATCCCCAGGCGAATCCTTGGTATTCATTGCACTTATATCCGGCAGCTTCAAGCACGTTCTGATTGACCATGCCGGCACCGCCCAGTTCCAGCCAGCCGTTGCCCTTGCAAGCCCGGCAGCCTTTTCCTCCACAAACCGTGCAAGAAATATCAAATTCAAATCCTGGTTCGACAAAAGGAAAATAACTCGGCCTCAGACGCACTTTGACATCAGTTCCGAAAAACGCGGAAAAAAATTGATGCGCCACTATCTTCAGATTCCCTATATTTATATCTTTTCCTACGACTAGCGCCTCAAATTGATAGAAAGTATGCTCATGCGTAGTATCTGTCGCTTCATTGCGAAAACATTTGCCTGGAACAATAATCTTTATCGGAGGCTTATGCTGCTGCATATATCTTACCTGCACGGAAGAAGTCTGGCTGCGCATAGCCAATTTTTCGTCTTTTAGAAAAAAGGTATCTTGCATATCGCGCGCCGGATGATCAGCGGGAATATTTAAAGCATCAAAATTATAAAATTCTGTTTCCACTTCCGGTCCATCGGCAATTTCAAATCCCATTGAGGTAAAAATATCCTCGATATCCCTGCGCACAACAGAAATTGGATGAAGATGGCCGATTTCTTTTTTCTTTCCAGGGATTGTGACATCTATTTTTTCTTTTTCTGAGCCTCTTTGCCCTGATAACTCTGTTTTTTTCTTGAGAATAATTTCAATAATTTCCCCTTTGGTTTTATTGGCCAAAACACCGATTTTTCTTCGTTCTTCCTCGGATAAATCTTTAAGTCCCTTGAGAATGCCGACAAATTCACTTTTGCGCCCTAAAAATTTCTTTTCCAAATTAAAAAGCTCGTCGCTGTTTTTGACTTTCTTTATTATCTCCACAGCTTGATTTTTTATGTCTACAATTTTCTGTTCCATCATAAGCAGACTCACTAATTGTATATTAATTACAACTAATACAAACGAATTCGCACCCATTCGCTTTTTATCAGTTTTCATTCGCCAGTATCTTAATTTTACTTTTAAAACCGAAAAAAGTCAAAAAAAGGACAAGCCGTTCAGCTCGTCCTTTGTCTTCTTTTTTTTCACGTTACGATCTATTGCCGCCTCCTGTTTTCCAGGAACATCCCATCGGCAAAGGGAGAGGCGTATCCATATTACCTATTAGCCAATGTTCCGGGTAGCCACCCGAATCGCGCAAAAACGACTTTAGCTTTTTACAGCTTTCGCAACATTCATCCTTGCTTTTACTTTCGTTCTTGCAACCTTTACATGGCGATCTCATATTCTCCTCCCGTTTAAAAGTTCTTACACTTTTCCCCTTCTATAAAGAACAAAAAAATTGACTTTTTATATTACACCTGCTTTTGAAATTTGTCCAGTTTTTTTCATTGAAAAAGCTGCCCTATATTTCAGGCAGCCATACGGGCAACTATACGGGCAGGAAACCTTCACCGCCACAATTATAACAGCAACTTTCAGGAGAAAGCGGCAAGCCAAAAAGAAACTCACCAATTATCCCGGTTCCCAAACAACGTTGGCATTTATGAGAAAAATTAACTTCTTTGATCGCCGGAGTTTTTCTCTTTCTATTCCCGTAGTTTCTTCGTATTTTTTCTGGATCTGCCTTTCGCACAAAATATCTTTGAGGAACTTTTTTCATCTTTCCCTCCCTAAAGAACGTGGTTTATAATCCCAATTTCTGTTTGGCCATTATATACTGTTCTTCCGTTATTTGTCCAGTTTTTCTCATTTGTTCCATAACAGCAACCATTTTTTCCTTATTTTCTGGCTTAAAAGCCTCTGTCATCATTTTTTGTTGCTCTTGCGGGCTCATATTTTGCAATTTTTTCATGGCGATCTTTCCCATCATACCCATGGCCATATTGCTGGCTTGATTTTTTGCTTTTTTAAATGGATTCCACATAATACAATAATCAGCAATCAAAGAACAATGAACAATAATGATGATCCTTGTTCATTGCCTCTTGTTCACTGTTTTTGATAATTATAAATAGTCACAAGCAAAGCTGAAGCGATAAAAATCGAGGAATATGTCCCAAAAGCCACGCCGACAAGAAGAGCCAGGGAAAAATATTCAATAGATTCTCCGCCGAATATATAAATGGCCAGGAGGGTAATAATAACGGTAAGAGAAGTATTGATTGAACGCACCAATGTTTCATTAAGACTTCTGTTGACAATTTCCGGAAATTGTCAACA
>JAKQLJ010000036.1 GCA_029567195.1 bacterium
GAGAATAGTTTTCGGGTTGACCTAGAAGCAGATTAAAAAATAATTGCTACTACACATGCGTATCATTAGAACTCTGGTGGTGCTAATACTGCTTTTTATGCCTATCACACCACAAGTAACCCTAGCGGCTTCGGTCCTAGACGCTAATGAAACACAAATAAATTTCGAAATAAAAGATAATTTAAAGATAGACGAGGGCGTGATAAAAGATAACCTTTTAGCCAGCGCTCCCTATAATTTTGAAGGTTATGTTCCCGTAAAAACTCCTCGTGAGATACAGCTTGATAAGGTAATGGCTAAATACGAGGAGAAAAGAAAGAACGCTAACCTTCCTGACGGTAAATTTACAATTAACGCTTCTGCTTATACTGCGGCAGCTGACGAATGTGGAAAAAGCGATGGTATTACTGCTTCCGGACTGAAAGTCAAGGAAAACGAAACCATTGCTTGTCCTCCCGCTTTTCCTTTCGGAACCAAATTGGCGATCGAAGGAATGGGAACTTTCATCTGTGAAGACCGAGGCGGAGCGATTAAGGGTAACCACGTAGACATCTATGTGGAAACAAAAAAAGAAGCTTTTGCTTTCGGAAGAAAAAATTTGGAAGCGGAAGTAATATTTTAAGACAAAAGAAAATTATAGATAACAAAAATCCCCCTTTCGGGGGATTTTTGTATTGCGTCGCGTGGGTTTAGTTGCTATGATAGCAGTATGCGATATAACATCTCATCATGGGAATAAAATTTGAAGTTGATGAAAATTTTTTTAAGAAGTGGTCGCCGAAAATGTCTTACCTTCTTGGATATTTATTTGCAGATGGGAGTCTGGAGAATGCCGTTTATTTAAGAGGAAAATATTTGCGAGTTTCCAGTATAGACGAGAGGACTATTTTAAAAATTAAGAAATGGCTAAATTCTAAACACACAGTAATACACAAAACTTTTCCCAATACCAATCGTCAGGATATTTTTCTATTAAGAATCGGAAGCCATCTTATTTACAATGATTTGCTCGAATTGGGATTATTTCCCAATAAATCATTAAATATGAGATTTCCTAAAATACCAAAAAAATATTTAAATCATTTTGTCTTGGGATATTTTGATGGCGATGGCTGCGTCCAAATCAGCAGGGCTTTAAATAAAAAAAATAAAAAGATTCTAAAGGGATTGCGTGTTACATTCACTTGCGGTAGCAGCCATTTCCTAAATGAATTGGCCAGGGAATTACGTGATGTTTTGGGAATCAAGAAAATAAAAATATACAATGGCCATAGGTCATTTATTCTTGTTTATCCGACGAGTGATAGTGTTAAATTGTTTAAATTACTTTATAATAATAGAGACAGTAAAGATTTGCATTTAAAGAGAAAATTTGATATATTCTGTAAATATTTTGCTGAAAGGCCAACAAGGCGCGACGGCGTGGTAAATAGAATCATTTATAATTTTAATTTAGGTCGTGTGGCGAAGTAGTTAACGCGGCGGTCTGCAAAACCGCTATGCGTGGGTGCAAATCCCACCGCGACCTCAAAAGTAAGGCCCGGGTGGTGAAATTGGTAAACACAGAAGACTTAAAATCTTCCGGAAGAAATTCCCTGCGAGTTCGAGTCTCGCCCCGGGCACCAGTTAGTATCTCGTATACAGTATCTAGTATTATGACCAATTATACTATTTTGGCTAAATTTAGAAACAAAACAGAAGTGGAAAGGTTGGTTGGCGAATTGGAAAAAAGAGGGAAGAGTTGTTACAATTTTTGGAAACTATTCAAAAATCGCCTCATTGGCGATTTTATTTTTTTTCACTTTCTATTTTTTCTAAAACTTTCGGAATTCTTTTGAAATCTTTCATGAGCGTTTCCCGCATGGAGCCGTTATAAAGAGCGGCGGCGGGGTGGTAAAGAGTATAAAAAATTCTTTTTCCTATTTCCGGCATTTCTCGCCGCATGGCTTTTCCATGGACAACTGAAATTTTTTGTCCGGGGAGGAATCTTTCCATTGAATGACGGCCGAGAGTCACAATAAGTTTCGGTTCAATTATTTTTATCTGCTCCAGCAGCCATGGCCAGCAGGCGGCCGCTTCTTCAGGAAGAGGATCGCGATTTTGCGGCGGACGGCATTTAACTACATTGGCAATGTAAACATTCTCGCGTTTAAAGTTGATTATTTCCAGCATTTCATCCAGAAATTTTCCGGCCGCGCCGACAAAAGGGCGGCCCAATTCATCTTCTTTTTGGCCCGGTCCTTCGCCGATAAACATAATTTCAGCTTCAGCCGATCCTTCGCCAGGCACGACCTGAGTACAGCCGCTGCGCAGGGCACATTGGCTGCATTTTATCATGCAGTCGTTAAGGTTTTTAAGTTGTTCTTGTTTATTCATTTGTGAATTTAGAATTGTGAATTCAGAATTTAGAATGAGAATACGGAATTTTTAATCTAGATTCTATATTCTTAATTCTCATTCCAAATTCCAAATTCAAAATTCTATTATTTAAGATCGTGGATTCTTATCAAATCAAATTTGTCATTTTCAGTATTCCAAACTGCGAAAGTAGGCAGATATATTTCTCCTGCCACGTTTCCGGGATTTAGCATAATACAATTTTCAATCTTTTCAGTCCATGGCTTGTGAGTGTGGCCGTAAAAGACAAAATCATATTTTCCGGTTTCACAAAGTTTTTTGGCTTTTTCCGGGTAATGGACGAAAGCGATTTTTCTTCCATCAATTTCTGCTTTGCCGAAATCTTCGTATAAAAAAGTGTTTTTGTATTTATTTGTCATTCCGGCCTTCCCGCCTGCCGGCGAGGCAGGGATCCGGAATCTATTTGATTTGGATCCTGAATCAAGTTCAGGATGACAAGCGATGCTTGTCAGTTGATCGTTGTCCATATTACCGAAAGCATAATGAATCGTTCCTGAAAAATTATCGTTTAAAAAATCTAAAGTTTCATCAGACGCCAAATCGCCGCAACAAACGATAGTTTTTATGGCGTTGCTTCGGCAATAATTCAGGACTTTTTGAAGATTAGTTTCGTTATTATGAATGTCGGAAATGATAGCAATTAACATAAAAATTTGGAACTTAGTATTTAGAATGAAAATATTGATTTAAAATTCAAAATACTAAGTTCTGAATTCTTTCAGGGTTTTTATATCTTCTTTCACTTCATCGTGTTCTGTTTCTAAAATCATATCAATATTATGTTTTTGGGCAAAAGTGACAAAGTTTTGAAAAGCTTCCAGACCGATTTGGCCTTTTCCGATATGGGCGTGGCGATCTTTTTTTGAAGCAAATTCTGTCAAACTGTCATTAGCGTGGATCAATCTTATTTTATCAATCCCGATCTCTTTGTCGATTTTAAAAATAGTTTTTTCAAAATCTCGCCAATCATAGCCGGAAGCAAAACTGTGCTGAGTGTCGAGGCAAATACCCGAAATGGCATGATTGCCAACAGAGGTAATGATTTTTCCCAGCTCTCCAAGGTCGTCTCCTATAATCATTCCTGTTCCGGCGCTGTTTTCGAGCAAAAGTTTTGTTTTCCCCGCATAACCATCAAGGGCTTCTCTCAGCATTTCAACGGTTTTTTTGATAGCTTCTTTTTGGCCGAGATCTTTGGCGGATCCCAGATGAGTCATAACATATTTGGCTCCGAGCATACTCCCTCTTTCTAACTCATCTCTTACGGTTTTGGCTGATCCATAACGAATTCGATTATTAGCAGAAGCAAAATTTATATAATAAGGCGTGTGGATATAGGTGGTTTGAATTTTGAATTTAGAAGTTTGAATTTTGAATGACTCGATCAATTCCGGAGTTAATTCAGGCGCTTTTCCGCCTTGGGGAGAGCGGGTGAAAATTTGCATTATTTCACAGCCCAAATTATGGGCGCGTTGAGGTGCGTTTTGGACTCCTCCGGCTATGGAAATGTGGGCGCCGATATGCATACAAATGTTCAGTTTGTGTTATTTTATGCTTGTTATTATTGTAGCATAAATCAAAAAGTGAAACATTGGCGAATATTAAGCCCCGATCAATTATAAAAAAATTTTTGACGCTTTATTGGTTGGGTAATATAATGGAGAAATTAATGAAACCAGAAATGACAATTGAAAGGAAAAAGGACATTTTTAGGCAAACAGCCGTTTTTCTGATAGGAATAACTATTTTTCTTTCTTCGTTTTTGCTATTTTTAGTGCAGCCGATGATCAGCAAATATTTTCTTCCCTGGTTCGGAGGCATTTCTTCAGTCTGGACAGTGGCTGTTCTTTTTTTTCAGTGCTCTTTGCTTCTTGGTTATTATTATTCCTGTGTTTTGTCAAAAAAACGCTTGTCTTTTCAATTTGTTTTTCACGGGCTTTTTATTGTTGCGATACTAATTGTGGCGCTGACAATCTCCAGAGGCTGGCCTTCTTCCATCACTCCCGGAGTTGATTTCAAATCATTTTCCTCTCAGCCGGTTTCCGGACTGCTTGTTTTATTGTCGATAAGCGTAGGACTGCCCTATATTGTTCTTAGCGCTACCAGTCCGCTACTTCAGCAATGGATCGGGCAATTGTTTTTTGGCGATAAAGCTTACAGATTTTACAGATTATCCAATCTGGGATCATTTGCCGGCCTTCTGAGCTATCCGCTTTTTTTTGAGCCTTATTTGACATTGTATGGACAGGCTAAATTTTGGTTCGGGTTGTTTATTTTGGAGATAGGCCTTCTGATCGGAACGGTCTGGATTTTCAGAAAACATATTATTTCCGGAAAAAAGGAAAAGAGCAGTGAGGAAAATAAAAGTGAAAATAAAAAAATAGAAGCAGGAAAGATAAGCCGAAAAACCATACGATCGTGGATATTTTTAGCGGCCATACCATCTATTATGATGCTGGCACTGACTAATTATCTAACCCAAGGAATTACTCCCTTTCCTTTGCTGTGGCTGGTTCCTCTGGCGCTTTATCTTTTTTCATTCATTGTTTGTTTCAAAGAGTCCTTTCGTCCGTCGATTTTTTACGTCGTGACGCTTTTTATCGGTAGCACGGCCACTTTGCTTTTTATCGGTCCTATAAGTCTGGGAAGTGAAAATTTGATATTTAAATTTCTTGTTCTTTCGGCCACCCTGTTTTCCTGCAGTATTATTTGCCATTGGCGCCTTTATATCAGCCGGCCGAATTTTTCCCAATTAACAACTTTCTATTTGGTCGTCGCTATCGGAGGAGCACTGGGCGGTTTTTTTGCAGGAATTATTGCGCCGATAATATTTTGCGAATATTTTGAGATCCAAATTTCCATTCTGGCTGCGGCCTATATCTTGTTTAAATCATTGCCAATGATCGGTGCTCACAGAAAATTTTTTGGAAACGGAGTTGTTATTTTAACCTTTCGACTTTTCATAATACTGGCAATGATAATAGGAGTCTTGCTTTCGCTTAACTTAAGCTCAAACACTGACGGCGACAAGATTGTTGATATGAAAAGGAATTTTTACGGCAAATTAGTCATAAGAAAAAATGATCAATATATGAAAATGTATAACGGCCAAATTCTGCATGGTCTTCAAGCCAGTGATGAAAAAGACAGCTTGAAGCCAAGCTCCTATTATTCCAGCGATAGCGGAATTGGCCTGGCTTTTCGTTTAAAAAATGAAATAAAAAAAGAAACTGGCGACAGTTCCAGTTTAAAAGTCGGAGTTATCGGCTTGGGGGTGGGGACGGTTGCCGCTTTTTGTTCCGAGGGTGACAACTTTGTTTTTTACGAAATAAATCCGGATGTAATTGCGGCGGAGGAAAAATATTTCGTCTATCTTAAAAATTGTCCGGAGAGCAAAATAGTCATAGGCGATGCCCGAATATCCTTGGAAAAAGAGCTGGCTTCCGGAAGCAATGAATATGATATTTTGGCTGTGGATGCCTTTACGGATGATGCTATCCCTGTGCATCTATTAACCAAAGAAGCCGTTCAGCTGTATTTGAAACACCTTTCCGGAGATGGAATCTTAGCTTTTCATATTTCCAATCGCAACATTAATCTTGAACCGGTTTTGGCCAGCATAGCGAATAATTTAAAATTATCAGCGACTATTGTCGATATAGAACAAGATAAAGATCCCAAAAAAGAAAAGACAAAAAATGCGGACGGAGGCATCTTTTTCAAAAGTAAGTGGGTGTTAATCAGTAGAAACAGCACTGTGTTGAAAGAGCCGTTTCCTCAAAAAACCTCGCGGCCGATTCACAGAAGCGATAAAACAAGAGTCTGGACTGACAATTACAGTAATATTTTGACAGCCCTGCAATGGTAAAATAAATTTTTAAATTATTTTCCATCCTTCTTCTGTTTCCATAATCTTTCCCTTGATCTCAAATCCGGATGCCAGTTTATGCCCGCCGCCGCCAAACTGAGCGGCAATTTTTGAAACATCTACGCCTTTGTATTCTTCGCTTCGGAAGCTGCCCTTCACGATTCCATCGCCACGTTCAGAAAGAATAAGGGAAAATTTAGTGCCGGGAACAGTGTTGAGGATGGAGGCCACCTGAGCGATATCTTCCGTCGAAGCCTGGCATTCTTCAAGGTCACGATGAGTAATGACAGAAAGAATCATTCCGTTAGCGGAATTAATTTTCGCCCTTTCAAAAGCTCTTCCCCAAAGTTTAAGGGTGCAGATATTTTTATTGCTAAAAGTGGTTTGGACGATTTTAGTGATAGGCGCTCCTTTTTTCATCAGAATCGAGGCTATTTCCATGATTTTTGGCGTAGTATTGGAATGTTGAAAAATTCCGGTGTCGCCGATAATTCCTAGCATCAAGTAAGTGGCCATCTGGCGACTCAGTTCAATGTCATTGGAAACGAAAAATTCATAAATAATTTCACAAACGGAAGAAAAGGAAGGGTCGATGATATTTATGTCTTTGGCAAGCGTAATATTGGGATGATGATCGATAAGAGCCACTACTTGGTCGTTGGAAAAATTGCTAACAATTTTTTCAAATCCTCTTTCGACGGAATCACAAGCAATGATCAGCTTGTATTTTTTAAAATCAAGATGATCGGGGAATAAGAAACGTTCCGGAGTGAAAGATTTTAAAAATTCCGGAAAAGGATCAAAACAAGCGACATCAATATTTTTTCCCAGGCGCTGGGCGTATTCTTTAAGCGCCAAAACAGACCCGACCGTGTCGCCGTCAGGACGGGAATGGGCAAAAAGCAAGATGTTTTCCGATTTTTGAATTACGTAATCAAGAGTTCTAAACTCTTTTCCGAAGTTTTTCATGGAAGTAATTGGCAATTGGTAATTAGTAATCTGATTGAAGAAATGTAATTTACTAATTACAAATTACTAATTACCCTATTTCTTTCAATAATTTTTCTATCTCATCAGCCTTTGATTCCGTTTTGTCCACGTGAAACTGGATTTTGGGCAACGGTTTCATATGAAGCCTTCTGTTGAGTTCTCCTTGAATTTCGTAAATTTCTTTTTCTAAAGTTTTTGTCACATAACTCGTTTCAGATTCCGGGAAAATGCTGATGAACACTCGAGTATAGCGGAGATCAGGAGAAGTGTCAACTTTGGCAATAGTAACAAAAACACCCTCCTTAAGAGAGAGTTCTTTAAGCATAATATCGCTGACGTGTTGGCGGATTAGCTCATTGATTTTGGAAATTCTTTGGGACATAATTTATTAATTCCTAATTAGGAATTAGAAATTTAAAGTGTTTTCTTTTTTACTTCTTCTCTATAGCATATGATCGTGTCTCCTTCTTTTATTTTGGTTTCTCCCGCAAAGGTTATGCCGCATTCCTTGTTCATTTCACACTCATTGACATTTATTTTATTTTCTTGAAGATTTTCCAATTTTCCCTTGCCAATGATATTGTCATTTCTCATAACTTCCAAGAGTCCGCCGTTGATCAGTCTCCCTGTGGTAACTTTTCCGCCGACAATCATATCCTTTTTACCGGTTTTGAAAATAGCCATCACTTTCATTTTTCCCAAATCTGTCCGTTCTATTTCCGGAGGAAGCATGGCAATCAGCCTGCTCTTTATATCTTCCACTAATTCATAAATAACTTTGTAATTTTTGATCTCCACGCTGGCATTTTCTGCCATTCTTTTGGCAACCGGCGTGGTTTCAACATTAAAACCAAAAACGATTGACTTGGCGTTTTGAGCCAGTCGGACGTCTGATTCGGTGATATTTCCCACGCCGACATTTATATAGTCAATGGCGACTTCATCCGATTTTATTTCTGCTAGAATCTGCTGAATAGCTTCCAATGACCCTTGGACATCTGATTTGAGGATAATATTAAGCTTTTTGACATTCTCTTGGGCAATGGAGGAATAAATCTTTTGGCTGGTTAAAACCTCCCCTTTTTCTCCGAAGCGGACACTTTTTGCCAAGTCATGTTTTATTCTGGCAGTTTTTCCAGAAATGGCCTGCATTATGTCATTAGTATTGGGAGCGCCATTTAGTCCAATGACGCTTATTGGCGTAGACGGTCCGGCTTCAGTGATTCTTTTGCCGGTAAAATCTTCCATTCTTCTGATCCGTCCATAATTTTCTCCGGCGATAATGTCCTGGCCCTCCTTTAATGTCCCGGTTTTTACCAGTACGGTGGCTACCGGACCTTTTTGCGGATCAAGATGTGATTCCAAAACTATTCCCAGGCCTTCTCTTTTAAAATCAGCTTTAAAATCCTCAACTTCATCAAGAAGAAGAATGCTGTCCAGAAGATCGTCGATGCCGATATTTTGTTTGGCGCTAATTTTAGACGACAGGACCTGGCCGCCCCATTCTTCCAGAAGTATTCCGTTGTCGGCCAATTCTTGTTTTACTCTTTGAATGTTAGCTTCCGGCTTGTCAATTTTGTTTATGGCTACAACGGTGGGGATTTTTTTAGCAAGCAGGTATTCAATGACTTCTTTGGTTTGCGGTCTAACTCCATCATCAGCCGCCACTACCAGAACGGCAATATCTGCCAAACTTACGCCCCGTTCTCTCATAGCGGAAAAAGCTTCATGTCCGGGAGTGTCCACAAAAGTGATGAGTTGACCTTTCTTTTTTACTTGGTAAGCGTTTATGTGTTGAGTGATGCCTCCGGATTCTTTGGCAGCCACATTGGCTTTTCTGATAGTATCAAGAAGAGTGGTTTTTCCGTGATCCACGTGACCTAAGATTGTGACTACCGGAGGGCGTTTTTTGAGATTTTCTCCCGATTCCTTTTCCTTTTTCATAATCTCAATCAGTTTTTCTATAGTCATTCCCTTGCCTTCGGTCGTTGCTTCTTCCAAAACCTCAAAACCTAAGTCTTGAGCGATGATAGAAGCGGTCTCGAAGTCAATTTTTTCATTGATAGTGGCCAGGATGCCGTTTTTCATCAATTCGGTAATAACAGTGCTAAGAGGCAAGCCTAAAAGCTCACTGAATTTTTTTACAGTGACTAATGAGGGCAGATTAACCTTTTTCTTTATAACTTCATTCATAACAATTAATTGGCTATCCCTTTGGTTCCTTTTTTATATTTTTTATGGCTATTTCAAGGGCTTCTTTTTCTTCTTCGGTTAAGGGATATTTTTCTGATTTTCCGGCTGATATTGATTTGGAATAAATTCTGGTTCCTTCGCGGGTGTAGAGGGAGCTGATAGTCAAACCGTTATTTTTTCCGTCAAGAAGGGCAATAGCAAAACTTTGATCTCCGCCAACGTCTTTAAAAGGATTGAAGCGAACCATGCCCATTTTATGAAAACCGCGAAAGGCCAGGGTGTTTATCTGATTGGAAATATTGAAAAGTTCCTGAATATCCCGATCTAGCGTTTTCAGGTTTTGACTCTGTGCCAAAAGTAATTCTTCTATGTTTTTTACCTTGTTTCCGGAAAAAAGCTCCTCATTTCTTTTTTTAAATCGAGAGAGATTCACTTGAATAAAAATATTCCAAATAAGAAGGATGAAAACGAAGGATGTCAACAATAGAAAAACAATTAGCAGATTTTTTTCTATAATTAAGTCGATATTAGGCATATTTAACTTGAATATGATTAAATAATGCTTATCTCAGGCTAACATCATTAGCCGCTTATGTAAAGCTAATGTGTATTTCCCGCTTTCTTATTCTAACCAACCGTGATCGCCGAAGCCCGGCTCCAGCGAAGCAATGGCGGAAGAGGAGGGATTTGAACCCCCGAAGCCCTTTCGGACTTACCGCATTTCGAGTGCGGTGCTTTCAACCACTCAGCCACTCTTCCTTATTTTTCGTATTGTTGCTTTTCCTTTTTTATTGTAAAATATGAATATGCAAAGTGAAAATAAAAAACCCTTGGATTATTCCAGTTTAAAACAAAAATTAAGATATGCCAAATAATATGGCCGCTCAAAAAGAAGAAAATAACAAAGAAGCAAAGAAAAAAGATTTACCCTTCGGAGTGAAATTTATAAATCCGGAAAAAGTGATTGAAGAAATGGGAGTTCGTTCCGGAATGAAAATAGCCGACTTTGGTTGTGGAACGGGCTACTTCTCTTTTCCTTTGGCGAAGAAAGTGGGAAATCAGGGAATGGTTTATGCTTTTGATATTTTGCCTTCCAAACTGGAAGCGGTAGAAAGCCAGGCCAAGCTCCAAGGGTTTATAAATTTGGTAGTCAAGAGAGCGAATTTGGAACTGGAAAACGGTTCAAAATTGGGCAGAGAAAGCGTGGACTGGGTAATTTTGGTAAATATTCTTTATCAAAACAGCGATGAAGGGAAGAATAAAATAATAGAAGAAGCGAAAAGGGTGGTCAAGGAAAAGGGCAACATTTTAATAATAGAATGGAACGACCTTGATTCTTCGGTGGGGCCGGAAAGAAAATTGCGGATATCCAAAGAAAAGATGGTGGAGCTAGCCAACAAAAATGGTTTGGGAATTTTTAAGGAGATAGAAATAAGCAATTTCCATTACGGCTTAATCTTAGTTAAATACAAATAATATGAAAATAAAAATTGGAATTTCTTTTTTAGCGATCGCTTTTATTCTTGTTCTTTCCGGATGTGGATGTAAAAAAGATAGTGGCGAACAGTATAAAATAAGTTTGGAAATTTGGGGACCGCTTGATGATAGTTACACTTATTCGGAAATTTTTGATGTTTATAAAAAAGTCAATCCTCAAGTAAAGGAAATAATTTATAAAAAAATCACTGTTGACACTTATAAAAAAGAATTGGTGGAAGCCTTGGCTTCCGGTCAGGGTCCGGATATATTTTTAATCCATAACACATGGCTTCCCAGTTTTTCCGACAAGGTCATTGCCGCTCCGACAGAAATCATAACGGAACAAAAATTCAAACAGGATTTTGTCGATGTTTGTTCGAAAGATTTTATGGATCAGGGACTGGTTTGGGCTGTTCCGTTGAGCGTGGATTCTCTCGGGCTTTACTATAACAAGGATCTTTTCAATGAAGCCGGCATTGCTACTCCTCCACGGGACTGGAATGAGTTTGTCAGTGATGTTCAGAAATTGACAAAAATAAATAATTCGGGGGAAATTGTCCAATCGGGAGCAGCACTTGGTACGGCCTATAACATCAACCGTTCAACTGATGTTCTTAATCTGCTTTTTATGCAAAGCGGAACAAGCATAGTGGATGCGGAAAAAAGAGTTGTTCTTGACGAAGTGAAGACAATTAGCGGAAACTCTCAAGCGCCGGCTCAGAACGCTCTTAATTTCTATGCCCAGTTTGCCAGAACTGGTTCGCCAAGTTATGCCTGGAATCCGCGCCTGCACTATTCCATTGATTCTTTTTCTGAAGGAACGCTGGCTATGATGTTTAATTATTCCTGGCACATTCAAACCATAAGGGACAAATCGCCAAAGCTGAATTTTGCGGTGGCCTCTATTCCTCAATTTTCGGGCGGCTTGCCTGTTAATTATGCTAATTATTGGGGAATGGCGGTAACGAAAAATAAATTGCCGCAAGGTGGAATAACCAGTGAGATAAGGACGAAAGAAGCTTGGAATTTCTTAAAATTCCTAACGGCTAAACCGGAAGGAGATTTGGTTTCTAAAAAAAATTCGCTGGGTATTGGCGGCGGAGTCGATCCTAAATTTGATCCGGCGGCGGCATATTTGGAAAAAACCGGAAAACCGGCAGCCAGACGTGATATAATAGAAAAACAATTGACTGATTCCAAAATTGGAATTTTTGCCAAGGATAATCTAATCGCTCAAAGTTGGTATCAAAAAGAGCCGGAAGCCATGGAGGCGATATTGGCGGAAGTTGTTGATCAGGTGAACAAGGGTCAAATAACGGTTTCCGAGGCGATTGAACTGGCCAGTCAAAGATTTAGGAAGCTAAACACTAAATAATTTAAATAAATGAATGTAAAAAAAATTATTGCTGTCCTTTTTTTGATGCTGATTTTTATCCCTCAGGTGTCTTTGGCTAGTTGTGCTGGTGATTGTCGTTTTGAAGCTGATTATAACGCTTGTATGGCTGCTTGTGAGAAAAGCGAAGGAAATAATGGTAATAAAAATGGCGGAAACGGAAGTTCTTCCTCGACGACATTTCCCAATCCTTTGACTGTGGAATCAGTCCAGGCAGTCATAGAAAAGGCGCTGGTTAATCTCCAGGGAATTTTGGGAGCAGTAGCGGTTCTTTTTATAGTTATCGGCGGAATTTTATATATAACCAGCGGAGGAAACGAAAAAAGAATCACTCTTGCCAAGGCTTGCATCACAGCGGCTGTTATTGGTTTGGCGATCGCTCTGGCCGGACCGTCATTCTTGAAAGAGATATCTACCATTCTCGGAGCAGATGAATCTTCTTCGGCTATAAGCGATGCACCGAGTCTTTTAAGTATCATTACCAATATTCTCACTCTTCTGTTGTCTATATTGGGAATTATTGGTATAATATCTTTAGTTACTGGAGGAATAATGTATCTGACGGCGTATGGAGATGAGAAAAAAGCGGAAACGGCCAAAAAAATGATAACTTATTCAATTATCGGGATAACCGTGGCTTTAGCGGCGGTCATAATAGTTCAACAAGTCGATTCTCTTATTTCAGGATAGAAAATAGTAAATAAAAATAAAAATTAGACAGGAGGTGTTTTATGAAAAGAAAAATTAAATCCGTGGCTTATTCCGTTTCTGTTTTAGCATTGGCGGCTCCAGCAGTAGTGGGCGCTCAGTTCGAAAAACCAGGCGGAACCGGGCTTCCAGAAAGCAGTTTATACGATATCATTCAGAACATTATGTATTACCTTTTGATGATGGTGGGAATTGTGGGAGTAATCGGCTTTGCCATTGCCGGAATTTTATATCTGACAGCCGCTGGCGATGAAACAAGAGTCAATAAGGCTAAAAGCGCGATGCTTTATTCCATTATTGGAGTAATTGTGGCTTTGGCCGGACTGGTTGCTCTGAACTTTGCCGAAGGATTGCTTTCCGCTCAAACCAAGTTCTAATAAAATACTTTTTGATATAAAACAACCCCGACTTTTGCCGGGGCTGTTTTTTTTATTTTTTTGTGGTATAATAAAAATGTAAAAAGTAAAATTATAAAAAATGAAAACAAAAAAAATATTCGCTTTCCTCGTGGTTGCGACATCCTTGGTTTTTCCAGGATTGGTGTGGGCGGCGGAAAAAGGAGGAGAAGGTTGGAGCATTGACAGCGTTTCTGAATATGGGCTTCCCAAAGGAACTGTTTTTTCTATTATAGAAAATGTTCTTCTTTGGCTTTTGGCAATTTTAGGAATTGTGGGAGTAATCGGTTTTGTTATTTCCGGAATTATGTATTTAACCGCAGCCGGAGATGACAAAAAAATGGAGACTGCCAAAAATGCCATGAAATATTCAATTATCGGAATCATTGTCGGTCTTTCCGGATTGGTGGCTATTCAAGCGGTTAACACCGCTCTCGGCGGTTCCGGTATTTTCTAAATTAAAAAAATGAAAAAAAACATTTTAAAAATTATTTTGCCGGCAATGTTTTTGTTTCTGATTCTGGGCAATTTTTCTTTTGCCGCACTGGAAATTCCCAAAACCGGGCTTCCGAAATCCGAAGATGGCATCGCCAGTATTTTGTCCAATTTTCTGTCATGGCTTCTGGGAGTCTTTGGCATCATTGCCATTATTTCTTTTATAATTTCCGGCATCCAATATTTTATGTCGGCTGGAGATGAAAAAAAAATAATGACAGCCAAAAGAAATATGACTTATTCTATAATAGGTGTGATTGTCGCTTTGGCCAGTTTTGTTGTTATTCAGGCGATTGATAAGGCGCTTAACGCCAGCAGTTCCAGTTTTTGATAAAACAAAAAATAGAAAATCAAAAAGGCGGGATTCCCACGTGGGGAAGTCTCGCCTTTCTTTCGGCTCAGTTTTTCTTGTAGAGCCTGACTTTCATGGGCTTGCTAGGATCAACAAGCTCCACGATCAATGTGAACGGCCCGCTGTCTGTTGTAAAACTTCTAGCAGGCTCTTTTGTTTTCCACTGATCCAGAGAGATCAGCACTCCTTCTTTGGGGACAAGAGTGTACTCTCCCTGTTCTTCAACGAGAAAGCTTTGTGGATGCTGGACTCTTTCAAAATCAAATTCTCTCTTCAGAGTTCCATTATATTCCATGGCCTTCTCAGTGAGTTTTTCAGAAATAACTGCTGAGGACAGCTCGCTCGTTGGGATCCATCCGATGATTTTTCCCGGCTGACTCGTTACCGGATCGGGTAGAGAAACCTTTTCATAGGTCACTCCGTTTTGCTCAGCGTGCTCGTTCAGCAGGATCCCAGCCACAAGCCTTTTGTATTTTAATTCAGTTGGTGAGCAATCGCCAGAACTACTACAGTTGTATATCACGGTTCCGGGTGGAATTTGTGATGTTCTTTGGATTTGGGCATTCTGCCGGGCTGAAATCTCGCTGCGACTGAAATATGCTTCCAGTGTTTTGCCAAAGGCGTTTGTCTTGGCGTTGGGAACAAAAAGCAATGACATGTGAACCAGAATTAGAATGAGAACAAAAACGCTTGAAATCCAGTTCACGGTTCTAAGAGCTGTACCCTTAAAAGCGATGGCGATAGCTATCGCCATAGTGGGAAACAGCATTATGAATAGAGGGTTGTTTCT
>JAKQLJ010000044.1 GCA_029567195.1 bacterium
GGCAACAAGGCTTCGTTTTTTTAGATTTCAAAAAATCGTTGGGCTTTTTACTTCTTTTGGAAGAAACTATGACCCAGTCTCCAGACGCAAGATCCATTCTTAGTTCCGGCTTTGGTTTCATTAAACCATTATAACTTAAAATCCAGCCCCCCGCCAATCATTTATCAATTAAAACCCACGATCGTGGTTTTAATTGATATTATTTCAAATTAAATTTATTTTTTAAATACGACTCATTATCAATATGTTCTGCGATAATAAGCCTCACATATTGTCGCAGATCAAAAAATTCTACAATATAATCGATTTGATCTTTGCAATCATAAGGGCAAACCCAAACGCTTTTTTGGAGTTCCAAAAACCCGATTTTTTTTATTTTATCTCTTAAGGCATCCCTTCCCTTCCTCTTACGCTCCGGGATATCAAAAACGACAATTCGCCATTTTCCGTCCCAGTTTTTCTTTTCTATTTCAATTTTATCAAGATTATAGGTAATTGCTTTTTTCTTCCCTTTCTCGGTAAGAAAAATCGTTATGGTCCCGTCAGAATTTTTTTTCTTCTCGAGTAACTTTGTTTGGCAAAGCTGATTTATATTCTTATTTAAAGCTTGGTCGTCTATTTCCAATTCAACATTTTCTAATTCTCTGAGCACGCTTTGGGTTATCTGCCATTTTCTCCTGTGGCTGTAAGCAAAAGTTATTCGGATTCCTCCGTCTAAAAGAATTAAAATTTTCCTTTTAATTTTGCACAAATTTCTCATGCATTCATTTTAACAAATCATTTTTAATCTATCAATTAAAACCACGATCGTGATTTTAATTGATAAATTGTTATCTTATTTCTGTCAAGATGAGAATGCCGGATTTTGTGACGGCGAGAGTATGTTCAAAGTGGGCAGAAAGCGAGCCATCTTTGGTTTGGTAGCCATATCCGTCTTTGGCTCTTTTTATATTATAGTCCCCCGCTGTAACCATCGGCTCTATACAAAAAACCATTCCTTCTTTTATGACCTCTCCCTTTTTTCTGACTCCGTAATTTGCCACTTCTGGCTCCTCGTGAAGGTTTGTTCCTATGCCGTGACCGCACAAATCCCGCACCACTCCGTAACCCTGGCCTTCTATATGCCTTTGGATTGTATTTCCTACGTCTCCGAAAGTGATTCCCGGCCTCACTTTTTTTATTCCCCTTTTTAGAGCTTTTTTTGTAACCCATATAAGCCTCTGGGCTTCAAAGCTGACCTTTCCCACAGGCAAGGTGACCGCCATATCCGAATGATAATTTTTATAATGAACGCCTCCGTCCAAAGAAACAATATCCCCCTCTTTTAACTTTCTGCCTGAAGGAATACAGTGCACCAATTCTTCGTTCACAGAAGTGCATAAAGAGGCTGGAAAGCCCTCATAACCCTTAAAAGAGGGTTCGGCCCCGTAAGACAAAATAAGGCCCTCTGCGGCCTTATCCAATTCTTTGGTCGTAATTCCGGGTTTCACCATGCCGGATACCTGTTTTATAACATTGGCAAGTATCCTCCCGGCTTCTCTCATTATTTTTATTTCCTCCTCTGTCTTAATCTTTATCACTTATTTTAGAAAGAATATCGTTATATACGCCGGCGACAGACTGTTCGCCGTTTATTTTCTTTATTTGGATGCCCTCTTTCTCTATTATATCAAAAATGGGCACAGTCCTATTTTTGTATTCTTCCAGGCGCACCTTGATGGTCTCAGGATTGTCCAGCCCTTCTCTTTTTTCAAGCTTGGAACCGTCCAGCGGACAAAGAGTCAAATTCTTCGTTTCATCATTAAAGATTATAGGATGCCTCATCAATTCGCAAATCTTCCGGTTTGAATTTCTATGTAGGGTCTCTTGAGGCGAAATCTCAATCAAAAAAACCTTTATATTCTCTGCGCCATATAACTCTTTTAACAACGGAAGTTCTTTTTGCGCTTCATAAATTGTTCTCGGCGAACCGGCGAAAAGAATGCTTTTTCCTTCATTAGCTAACTCTTTTATTTTTTCTTTTGCGAAATGAACCACGAAAGGCGGATCCCAAAGCTTTCCATTCTCCCATAATCTTTTTTGCTCCGCAAAATAAAACTTCTCACCATCTTCCTCAATAAATTCCTCTTTTGCATCTTTTATTATCCTTTCTATAATTCCGCTGGTTTCAAAATAAA
Source organism: bacterium (assembly GCA_029567195.1). GTDB lineage: Bacteria > Patescibacteriota > Minisyncoccia > Moranbacterales > UBA2206 > JAKQLJ01. Next base: position 2,178 of record JAKQLJ010000044.1, read on the forward strand.
AAAAATCCAGTTTTTCAGAAAGCAAAGTCGCTTGAGTGCCCTTTCCCGCTCCCGGAGCCCCAAATAATATAATCACTTGTTTTTGCATAAGACGAATATTTTTAAAGATATGTGTTTTGTCGGGGCCTTTGGGAGCCCGACGGGGCGAGCACGAGGAATTTTTCAGCAGAAAAATATCCGTGCCCCGCAAAATATATATCTTTAAAAATTAAAAACAAATTTTTAAAAAGTGTCGTAGTCCCTCATTTGAAGTTGGGAGTTTACTTGTTTCATTGTTTCTAAAACAACTGAAACCACGATCAGCAAAGAAGTCCCGCCTATAAGAAACCCGAAAGTATTCTGGATTCCGGTCAGGCCGGCCACAATTGACGGCATAACCGCAATCAGCCCCAGGAACAAGGCTCCTATTAAAAGCACACGGTTTAAAATATATTGGATAAATTTAGCTGTGGACTCTCCCGGCCTAATGCCCGGAACAAATCCTCCCATTCTCTGAAGGTTTTGGGAAATCGTTTTAGGATCAAAAGTTACCGCGGTATAGAAGAAAGTAAACAAAACCACCAGAACAAAATAAAGAATTCCTCTGACCAAGGGATC
>JAKQLJ010000047.1 GCA_029567195.1 bacterium
AATCGAACCCCCCTCCTCAGCTTGGAAGGCTGATATAATAGCCACTATACGACACCCGCCTGCTCTACGCTTCAGTGGACAAACCCGCTTAGCGTGCAAATTTTATAAAAATATTTTATCCCAATTTCCTCATTCGATCAAATGTCGGGGCGCCGAGACTCGAACTCGGACTACTTGGTCCCAAACCAAGCGCGCTACCATTACACAACGCCCCGTTCTATTTTCTTGTAATAATTTTCTAACTTATTTTTTATCACATCTCTACCATATCCACTTTTAAAAAACTTCTCCGCTTTTAACGCGTCACTCTTCTCTATATAAGCTTCGTAGAAAATTAACTTAAATTTGCCCTGTTTTAACCCTCCGATTTTCCAGATAAATAATCCAATACTTCATAATAATACCCCTGATTTTTACCCCAGTCAATATTTTAGGGACAATAAAACCCCTTTCGCCAAGGGATCATATTGTTATCTTTTTTCTTTAAAATTAAGATTTTTTCAAAGAAATAAAGATAATATCAAGAAAATTATTTAACTGCTTCTTTGAGAGCTTTTCCGGCAGTAAATTTAGGAACTTTCATCGCCGGGATTTGGATCTTTTCCTTAGTCTGGGGATTTATTCCCTCTCTTGCCGCACGATCAGAAATTCTAAACGTACCAAAACCGGTAAGAGTCACCTTATCTCCACTTTGAAGAACTTTAGTGATAACATCTATCATGCTGTCGATTACTGTTTCAATGTCTTTTTTAGACATTTCGGTTTTTTGGGAAATTTCAGAAACAAGCGCATCTTTATTTACATTTTTAGCCATAACGTCACCTTCCCTTCTAGTCTATCCCGAAATGGGATTTAGTTTTTATTAGTATTCAATCTATAATAATTCTACAATTTTTCTTTTAAACAAGGCAAATTCCATTATCCACAGAGCTATTTTTATCTGGCGTATTCTGTCACCCTTACTTCCCTAATTACATTTACCTTTATTTCTCCCGGATATTTCAATTCTTTTTCGATTTTATCAGCAATAGCCCGAGTAAGTTTCATTGCTCCGAGATCATCAATTTTATCCGGCTTTACAAAAACTCTGATTTCCCGGCCGGCCTGAATGGCATAAGTCTTTTCCACTTCCGGAAATGAATTAGCCACCGATTCCAGTTCTTCAAGACGTTTCAGATAATTTTCCAGAGTGTCTTTTCTGGCTCCCGGCCTTGAAGCGGAAATGGCATCAGCCGCAGCTATAATCATTGATTCCGGCACTTCAAACGGATAGTCTTCGTGGTGGGATTTCATGGCGTTAATTATCTCTTTGCCTACGCTAAATTTTTCCAAAATCTTGATACCGATTTCCACGTGCGTTCCTTGAACTTCATGATCCACCGCTTTTCCAATATCATGAAGCAGTCCGGCCTTTTTGGCCAGTGATACGTCAGCTCCCAATTCTGCCGCCAAGGCGCCAGAGAGATGGGCTACTTCCAAAGAATGCAAGAGAGCATTTTGTCCAAAACTGGTTCTGTAACGCAATCTTCCCAGAATATGAACGAGTTTTGGATCAAGCCCGGCAATGCCCACATCATAAGCCGCCGCTTCACCCGCTTCTCTGATTTTGTTATTTATCTCATTTTTGGCAAATTCTACCGCTTCTTCAATTTTAGTCGGATGAATTCGTCCGTCGCCTATCAATTTTTCCAGAGAAATTTTGGCGATTTCCCTTCTTATCGGATCAAAACCAGAAACAACAATCGCTTCCGGTGTATCATCAACAATAATTTCAATTCCCGTTAAACGTTCCAGGGCCTTGATATTTCTTCCTTCCCGTCCGATAATTCTTCCTTTTACTTCATCAGAAGGAATGCTTACGGTTGTCGTGGTCACTTCGGCCGCATGCGATCCGGCATATTTTTGGATAGCCTGCGTCATTATGTCTTTAGCTTTCTTATCCAAATCTTCCCTGCCTCTGACTTCCATTTCTTTCATTTTTTTAGCCAAGTGTTCCCGACTTTCTTCTTCAGTAAGTTGAAGCAATATCTTTTTGGCCGCCTCTTTGGAAAGACCGGCAATTTTTTCCAAACGTTTCAGTTCCTGACGCCTTGCTTCGTCTACTTCCTTTCTTATTTTCCTTATTTCGTCCGCTTTCTTTTCCAAAGCTACCCGACCACGCTCAATTTCTTCCATTTTCTTATCAATGGTTTCCTCTCTTTTTTCCAAACGTTCCTCGGAACGCAGTATTTGATTTTCCCGATCTTGCTCTTTTTTCTTAGCCTCCTCGAGAATATTTACTGCCTTATTCTTAGCTTCAATGAGAATTTCCTGTGATTTTTGGACGGATTCTTCAATTATTCTAGAAGCTTTTCCTTCGGCAGTGTGAAGTTGTTTTTTAGCGATTGTTTGCCGGGCAAAATAGCCCATGATCGAACCAGCGGTCAATGACAAAATAGCAATTACTAGAATTGTTAGACTTATTTCCATAATATTTTCTTCTATTCAATTGATAATCAAGAAATTTTTCCCTCATATCAGGCTTTATTTTATTAGTTATCAATGTAATTAGATCAATTTTTAACAAATTATATACATATTAGATGATACCGGACGAACGGCTTTTTGTCAAAGAAGACTTTAAATGATATCATTTTATTATCAGCAGGAAAGAGATTTAAATATTTAGGTTAATCTCAAAAGAAAAATATGATAAAACCAGTAGTGTTAGTGGTTCTCGACGGCTGGGGACTGACAGACAGCAAAAAAGGAAATGCCATCGCCGCCGCCAATATTCCCACCATTAAAAAACTTGAGGAGTTTTATCCCTACATTTCCCTTCAGGCTTCCGGCATATCCGTCGGTCTTCCCTGGGGAGAGCCGGGAAACAGCGAAGTCGGACATATGACATTGGGCACCGGAAAAGTTATTTATCAAAGTATGCCCCGAATTACCATGGCCATTCAGAGCGGCGAATTTTTCAAAAATGAAAGTTTTTTGAGAGCCATTGAACACGCCAAAAAGAATAATTCCGCCATTCATCTTATGGGATTGGTTGGAAAAGGAGGCATTCATTCTTCCGTAGACCATCTCTATGCTCTTTTGGAATTAATGCGTGATCAAAAATTTTCTAACGTTTTTATTCATGTTTTTACCGACGGTCGAGATTCCGCTCCCACTTCCGCAACTGAATCGATAAGAGAACTTCAGCACCGTCTGGCTATGTATGGAGTGGGAAAAATTGCTACCATATCCGGAAGATACTATGCCATGGACCGAAACAATAATTGGGACAGGGTTGAAAGAGCCTACAGCGCCATGACGGAAGGCAAAGGAGAAAAAATAACTGATCCTATGGAATATCTGTCCAAGTCATATGCCAAAGATATTTTTGATGAATATATCGAACCGGCAGTAGTTTTTGAGAAAGATAATCCCGTTGCTACCGTAAAAGAAAACGACGCGTTGATATTTTTTAACTTCCGTGAAGACCGGGCAAGACAGATGACCAAGGCTTTTGCCCTTCCCGGATTTTCTAAATTTAAAAAGGAGGAGATAAAAAATCTCCATTTTGTCACTATGGTTCAATATGAGGAAGATTTGCCGGTAGATGTGGCTTATGGACCGATTGAAATAAAAAATTGCTTGGGAGAAATAATTAGCAAAAGAAAAATGTCTCAGCTTAGAATTGCTGAAACAGAAAAATTCGCCCATGTTACATATTTTTTTAACGGCGGCAACGAAGAACCATTTCCCAAAGAAGAAAGGGTAATTATTCCATCAAAAGCTGTTCCCAGTTTCGACAAGGCCCCGGAAATGTCCGCCAATGAAATTACTGAAAAAGTTATTGAATCATTGGACAAAAAAAATTATGAATTTATCCTTATAAATTATGCTAACCCTGATATTGTCGGTCATACAGGAAACGAAAAAGCGGCCATCTCGGCCATTGAAACAGTTGATAGGTGCTTGGAAAAGCTTATTAAAGCCGTTCTTCTTAGAAACGGCTGTTTGCTTATCACATCCGACCACGGAAATGTCGAAGAGATGACCAATGCCAGAACGGGAGAAGTGGATACTGAACATTCTTCCAATCCTGTTCCCTTTTGGTATGTTAATTCTCAAAATCATAGAGAAACACCCAAGGAAAAACCACAAGCTCCAATATCCGGACTTTTGAGTGACATTGCTCCGACAATTCTGGAGCTTCTAGATATTGAAAAACCCCAGGAAATGACCGGGGAAAGCTTGTTGAATTGCTTGAAGTAGCTTCATTGAAAAAAACAAAAAACTGAGGTTCAGATACCTCGGTTTTTATTATTTTGGACTATTACTTTAGACTGTTACAATGACTTGACTTATTTTCAATTAAATGTTATATTGAATTTCCGCGATTTGCAAAAAGGAGAAGGCAATGCAACTGATTGAGAAAATGGCAACCCAGGATGAATTTGAAGAAATCCGCAATTTGGCTCAAAAGATAGTAAATAAGGTCTTCAAAATCAACTCTGAAAACATTATCACCGGAAAGGAAAGGGATTTTTCTGAGATTAATGGCCTTATCAATCAATTCAGAATTCTTCTCAAAAGAAAGGGGGAAGTGAACATCCAGAAAGATAATAATATTCTCTTTGAAGAAACCATACGGCCTCTCCATATTTTTCAGATTAAGAGGTCTGCATAAAAACGCAAACGCGAAACACGAGCTTTCCAAAATATCAGGAAAGCTCTTTTCTTATCTCTGATAACGAATCATACATCTGCATCGCCCAGTCAGTTATTTGCTTTCTGTCTTTCATATTTATTTTTTCAGAACAAATGACATTGGAAGGAAAATTAATTCTTTTGGCATGCAAAATATCCCTCCCCGCTGTTTCTTCCCTCTCCTCCCACTCTTCGACATTTTCTTCGCCAATATCGCCAAAATTATTTAAAATAAACCTGTTAACCACGTTAATATCCGCTATCAAGGCATCGTGTTTTATCGTCCTTGTTTTTTCTATATTTTCCAGTTCTCGGCTGTAATCTTTTTGGGACAAATTCTCTCTCTGTATTTTAGTTTCATCTACAGCTCTTATTAAGTTTATATATTCCTCAACTTTATTCAACACGTTTTGCAATAACTTTTTTGCTTGTACTTTATTTTTTTCCAATATACTTTTTTGATTTTCATCCTCCTTATAAAAGCTGCTCAGTTCAGCATTATTAATCAAGCTAACGACATATTTCAAATGTTTTTCTGTTTCAGAACTACTGCCAATTTTTTCTATTCTTTCCAATTTTTCCGCCTTGGCTATTTTCTCCCGATGTTTTTCTATCTCGGGATTTAAAACAGTCATTGTTTCCGGATCAAAATCTGCATGTTCTTGATCATGGAAGCGGGCTATCTCTGACCTCATTTTATTTTTTATTAAATGATTATTTTATAATCTTATCAACTATTCCATATTTCTTCGCTTCTTCGGCACTCATAAAATAGTCGCGATCGGTGTCTTTTTCCACCCGGCTCAAAGGTTGTCCAGTATGAAAAGAAAGGACTTGATTGAGCCTTTGTTTGATATTCAAAATGTGTCTGGCGTGAATGTCGATATCTGTCGCCTGACCCTGCGCTCCTCCCATTACCTGATGAATCAGCACCTCGCTGTTTGGCAAAATTATTCTTTTCCCCTTTTTTCCGGCCGCCAAAAGAAGAGCGGCGGCTGATGCGGCCATCCCTATACAAATAGTGGAAACATCCGGTTTTACATATTGCATAGTATCGTAAATAGCCAAAGCCGAAGTAACCTGACCGCCGGGAGAATTGATATAAATTTTAATATCATCTTTGGAATTTTGAGATTCCAAAAAGAGAAGCTGGGCAATGATGCTGTTGGCAATGCCATCGTCGATCGGACCGCCTAAAAATATAATCCGATCTTTCAGCAGTCTTGAATAAATATCATAAGCCCTTTCGCCGTAATTAGTTTTTTCAATTACAGTGGGAATGAGAAATTGATTTTTAATATTCACAAATGTAGGGCGAATTGCAATCAATAGAAACAAATTTTATCTGCTTCTTATTGATTTTTAATCCGCAAATTAATTATATTTTTTCTAGCATCTCAAATACCTTCTCATTTTCCAAAACGCCCTTGGTATAATTATATAATCTTTCCATATCGATGTTCTTTTCCATATCTTTGACGTTCTTGTAATATTGGAGAGTTTTGTTCATTTCGGCTTCCACCTCGGAAGTTTCTACTTTCACCTCGTCCAATTTGGCAATTTCCGTAATTGCCAAGGCGGAAATCACTCTTTTTTCCGCTTGCGGCTTCCAATCTTTTGCCAGTTCTTCTTTCTTTTTCCCAAGCTTTGATAAATAATCATCCAGAGTCATTCCCATTGACTGGGTTTGATATTCAAACTCATCCATCATCTTTTTTGTTTCTTCCTCAATGATAATTTCTGGAAGTTCAACTTCCGTGTTTTTAATGATTGCCTCTACAAATTCATTTCTTTTTTCGTCTTTGAATTTGTGTTCTCTCTCATGCTCCAAACCTTCTTTGATGTTTTTTTTGAGATCTTCCAATTTTTCAAATTTTCCTAGCGATTTTGCAAATTCGTCGTTAATTTCCGGCATCTGCCTTTCCTGAACCAAAATCATTTTTACCTTGAAAGTCGACGGCTTTCCTGCCAAATCTTTTTTATGGTAATTTTCCGGAAAGTTAAGTTCGAATGTTTTTTCTTCTCCTTCTTTCATTCCAATCAGATTGTCCTCAAAACCAGGAATAAATACACCGCGACCGATAATGAGCGGATGCTTTTTGCTTGATCCGTTTTCAATGGGCACTCCTCCGACCAAAACGTCAAAGTCAATTTCCACGCTGTCGTTTTTTCTTGCTTCTCTCATGACAGTTACCAGTTTTACTCGGCTGTTAGCCAATTTTTCCAGCTCCAGATCTATCTCGTCATCTTTCACATTTCTGTCTTTTTTGACATATTCTTCGTTGATTTTTTTGATCTCTTTTTTATATTTCTCGTTTACTTTCACTTCCGGCATAACAGCCACCATTACTTTGTATTTTAAATCTTCTTTTTCTTTGATTTCCACTATTTCAACTTTTGGGCTGCCGATAACTTCCAATTTTTCTCCTATCACAAAATCCGCATAACTCTTTTTCACGGCTTTTTCCGCCGCGTTATTGAGTAATACGCCCTTTCCTACTTTTTGTTCCACCAAATTTCTTGGAGCATTTCCAGGACGAAATCCCGGAATTTTTATTTCTTCCGAGACTTCTTTTGCCGCTTGGTCGAGATATTTCTCCCATTCTTTCCATGGAACATTGATTTCAAATTCGATTTGAGATTTGGGTAATTTCTTTATCATCATTCGGAAACTCTCAATTTACAATTTTATCAATTGCCAATTGATCATTTGTTATTGGTAATTTATATAATACTCTTGATAAATATTAGCTATATCAACATGCCTACAATAAGCAAGGCAACAATATTCAAAATTTTTATCATTGGATTAATAGCCGGTCCGGCAGTATCTTTATATGGATCACCAACCGTATCGCCGGTTACTGCCGCTTGGTGGGCAAAACTGCCCTTGCCGCCAAAATTTCCATTTTCGATGTATTTTTTAGCATTATCCCAAGCGCCGCCCCCGCTAGTCATGGAGATAGCTACGAATATTCCGGTAATAATTGAACCTACAAGCAGTCCTCCAAGCGCATGAATGCCAAGAATAAAACCAACCAGAATCGGCGTAGCTACCGGAATAAGGGCCGGAATAACCATTTCTTTTATCGCCGCTCTTGTCACAATATCCACCGTGCTACCATAGTCCGGCTTTTCACTACCATCCATGATACCCGGCTTATTTTTAAATTGGCTTCTCACATCCTCTACTACCGCACCCGCCGCCTTGCCTACCGCTTGCATACAAAGAGCGCCGAAATAGTAAGGTAAAAGTCCGCCAATGAAAAGTCCGGCTAAAACTCTCGGATCGTTTATAAGAAATTCGAAATTTTCAGGAAGACTGTGAGTGAAATCAGAAAAGAGAACCAAAGCCGCCAAAGCTGCTGATCCGATAGCATAACCTTTGGTTACCGCTTTTGTAGTGTTGCCCACAGCATCCAACGGATCGGTGATATTTCGCACGTCCTCTCCCATTTCCGCCATCTCAGCAATTCCTCCAGCATTATCGGTAATTGGTCCGTAAGAATCGATAGCCACAATTATGCCCGCCATGGAAAGCATCGCCATAGCGGCAATAGATACTCCGTAAATTCCGGCTAATTGGTAAGCACCCAGAGTCGCCGCTACGATAACGATTACTGGCCATGCGGTAGATTTCATGGAAACAGCCAAACCCGTAATTATGTTTGTTCCGTGTCCTGTTTGGGAAGAAGCCGCTATATCACGAACCGGTTTATATTTAGTGGAAGTATAATATTCGGTAATAATAACCATTGCCGCCGTAACAGCCAAGCCGATAAGAGAAGAAAAGTATAAACTAAGCACTGAATATGTGCCATTGCCTTCCATTAAATATTGGGTAATCGGATAAAAGACGACAGCCGCCAAGACTCCCGCTACTATCAGACCCTTATACAAAGCGCCCATGATGTTATTATCACTTCCTAATTTCACAAAGAAAGTTCCAACAATGGAAGTGAAAATGGAAGCGGACCCCAAAACCAAAGGATAAAGCATGGCATTAGGAAAAGAAGCAAAAAGAAGAGAGCCTAAAATCATGGTAGCAATAGAAGTAACCGCATAAGTTTCAAACAAATCAGCCGCCATTCCGGCGCAATCGCCGACATTATCGCCGACATTGTCCGCAATAACCGCCGGATTTCTTGGATCGTCTTCTGGAATTCCCGCTTCTACTTTTCCCACTAAATCAGCTCCAACATCAGCCGCTTTGGTAAAAATTCCCCCTCCTAATCGGGCAAAGATGGAAATTAATGATCCTCCAAATCCAAAACCGATCAAAGCATGGATATCACGAGTAATAAAATAAAATCCGGAAGTGCCAAGAAGCGCCAATCCTACAACCAAAAGTCCGGTTACCGATCCTCCTCTAAAAGCCACCGTTAAAGCCTTTTGCATTCCGCCTCGAGCCGCCTCGGCTGTTCTGACATTGGCCCTGACGGAAACATGCATCCCGATATAACCTGTTAAGGCTGATAAAAAAGCTCCCATTAAAAAAGCTATCGCCGTTGTCCAGCCAAGAGCGGGAATGAACCCGATAATGAGAAACAATACAACAGCCACTGCCGCCACTGTTTTATATTGACGATTAAGGTAAGCTTTTGCTCCCTCCTGGATAGCCTTGGCAATGTTTTGCATCTTGTCATTGCCACTTGGCATTTTTAGAACCATCTCGATAAGAACCAAGCCATAGATAATGGCCAGTGCCGCTCCTCCCAGCACGAATAACGTTATCATACTGTTTAAAGTTAATATTTATTACAATTTTATAGTATTGATAAAACCATTTTAAATCAACTATTCTTCAACTGCTTCATTGATTTCCTCTGTTTTTTCTTCCGTGTCAGCTTCTTCTTTAATTTCTTCCTCTTTTGCCTCTTTCTCCGGTTTTTTTGCGTTTTTTTCTTCCGGTGCCACTTTTTCACCGTCCGCCTTTACTCCGGAAATATCAATTTTCCATCCGGTAAGTTTGGCCGCCAATCGGACATTTTGTCCGCGTTTTCCAATGGCCAAAGACAACTGGTCTTCCGGAACGATGACAATGGCTTCTTTTCTTTCTTCATTGATATCCACCCTTAGAACTTTGGCCGGACTGAGAGCGGCTGAGATAAATTTTGCAATATCATCATTCCAAAGAATGATATCAATCTTTTCTCCGCCTAGTTCATCAATAACCGCCTGAACCCGGGTGCCTTTTTGCCCTACGCAAGACCCAATTGGATCAATTCCCTCTTCAGTGGAAGATACGGCTATTTTTGTCCTCTCTCCTGCTTCTCGAGCGATAGCTTTCAATTCTACCGTTCCGGCAAAAATTTCCGGCACTTCCAATTCAAACATTTTTCTGATCATTTCCGGATGAATTCGACTTAAAGTTATCCCCGGTCCCTTGGATCCGGCATCGACTTTCATTAAATATACCTTTATTCTCTGTCCTATCCGATAATTTTCCCGTTCCATTTGCTCTCCCGGAAAAAGAACACCGATAGATTTTCCCAGATCGACAAAAACATTGCGGCCTTCAATTCGTTGCACTACTCCGCTGACCACTTCGCCTTCCCGACTCTTATATTCATCATACATAGCGTCTCTTTCCGCCTCTCTGATTCTTTGAATAATCACCTGCTTGGCTGTTTGCGCCGCCACTCTTCCGTAATCTTTTTTAGTTTCCAGTTCTGTTTCGATAATATCACCGACTTTTGCACCTTTTTTCAATTCTTTCGCTTCTTCCAAAGTCAAATCCCTTTCCGGATTAAACCGAGGTAATTTTTCTTCGCTGCTTTCCAAATTTTCCGAAATAGTTTCTTTTTCTTTTTTGGCTGTCTTTTTTGCATCCTTTTTTCCTTCGATTGTTTCTTCCTCTTCCAAAAATTCACGAACGGTTTCATCAACTACTTCCTTAACAAGAAAAAATTGGGTACCGCCTGTCACCTCATCAAAAATAGCCTTTATATTTTGTCCTTTTCGGCCATAATCTTTTTTGTAAGCTGCGCTGAGAGCGGCTTCGATAGTTTCAATTACTTTTTCTTTGGAGATGCCTTTTTCTTCGCAAAGAGCGGAAATGGCACTGCCGAAATCTCCCATTCGGCCAGCCGCATTTTGGTCATCCTTTGGTAATTTTTTTCTTGGCATAATTTTATGGTATTTTAATAATATTTATCCATTTAACAAATAAAGTTCGCTTCCGCGAACTCCATTTCAGATACTCTTCTTCTGCCATATTACCAATAAGGTGTATATTTGTCAATGTTTTTATATTTTATGATAGCAGGAGATAAAAACATCAGTTAAAAAAGGTCATTTTACTGCTAAAACCAGTCTTAATTTGCGGCTGATTTAAGCCATTTTTCAATTTGACTTTTTTCCTATTTTATGCTAAGATTTAGCGTTACCAATAGTTGGTAATAAAGCCTCTAACGAGGCAAAACATACCTTGACAATTTGATAAATTCAACAAAATCAGAAGGAGATAGAGATGATTGGTGAGGCTATAGATAGAATTGTTACCTTTGGAACCCCGCTTTATGTTTTCGGGAAGGATTTAATCGAACATCTGATAAAGCACCCCGAGCTTCAGGCGGTTGCAACAGAAAAGCTAATTGGAGTTACAAAGAAAGGGAGAACTCGAGCTGATGAACTTTTCTTTATTGCTTCCCTTATAACACTCCATGGAGTTTCCGCAAAAAATAAACAACTTTTTTTGCAAAAACATTGTGAGCTGCTCCATTATAAAACCGAAGGAAAAAGCCCGGAAGAGCTCACTGAGCTGAAGAAAAAAGAACAACTGGCCAAAGGATTGATTTTTCTCATTGCGGAAGATAAAACTGCCGTTGACGAAAATAAATCTAAAAGGTTCCAGTATGCCAGAGAAATCTGGTACGCTATTTTTCTTGGGATCGATGATTTGCCCGACGATACTACCAAGCTTCAGGTCCTGGAGGAACGCATCGTACATTTCGGAAAAAACCACCAGGACGGAATGACCCTCCATGAAGCCATTGAAAAAATTCAGGAAATTTACAATCTGTGCGAGCCAACTATTCAGACTTCCGCGCAGATTGTCGGAGATGCAATTTCTTCTGGCGTTAATTTGATTAACCGTCAGTATGATGAAAATCTCCTGCGGCAGGAAGAGCAAGGAACAAGATCCTGGAGAGAAAAACTCCATCCTAGAAATATCTGGCGATGGTATATTGACCAATTCTAAGAAAGGATACGAAATGGATAGATTGTTTAATTCCATTGGTGAACTTTTTCAGGTGATTCCCAGAATGGCCACCGAGGAATTGCGCAGATTGCGTAAGTCCATAGTCTGTCTCATCGGGTTTCTCTACGCAATTTCCCTTTTCCATCTGGCAGTAAACAATTACACTGCTTCGTCAATCTTTGGTGTCATCATTTGTGCACTGAGCTTACCAGTGATATTTAATATTCGAAGGATCGTCAACCTGACAATTGTTGGCGAAGCACTCGAAGCACTGAGAATCACACCCGTGACTCAAGCTCAAAAAGCAGAGGAGGGTTCGGCCGCAATAGTGATTAACCCCCTAAGCACAATCTTCTGGGGAGTATCACTTCAAGTTTTCTTTTTTA
>JAKQLJ010000050.1 GCA_029567195.1 bacterium
ACCAGTTGAAATAATTTGATCATTTTTAACGATAATCGCTCCGTGCTGGGCGCGAAAACAGGAAGTTCGCAGGGAAGCTTCCCTGGCAATGTTCATATAATATTCATCTTTTGATATTCTTTTTCTCATATTGTTTTTTAATTCCCCGTCCCTATATTCTAGCGGATTTCGACCTCAAACGTCAAAACCCCAATAAAAAAATCCCGTTTGACACGGGATTGTTTTTTATCCTTGAATTTTGGCCATCATTTCCTCAACTTGCTTTTTCAGCGCTTCCTGATCGCCGTTGTTATTCATCTTAAAATCGGCTTTTTTTCCAATCTCATGAATGGAAATTTCCGTCAGCTTGGCTTCTTCTTCCAAAAACTGCTCAAAAGTAGTTTTGTCTTCATCGTCTTTCTCTTTTCTGGATTTTGTTCTTTCATAACGAATTTTGATGTCGGCAGTAACATAAACCAGATAAAAATTCTTGCCGTATTTTTTTCTGAACGGCTCTACATCCCCGTGCATTCTTATTCCATCGGCAATAATAATATCCGAACCATTTTTTTCCATATCATGAATCAAGGAATCGATGATTACCGACGGTCCATATCCTTCCTTGAGGACCAAGGCTAGCTTAATAAGGTTATCTCTGGTAATAGGAAGATGAAGATCTTCAAGCGTTCTTCTCAAAATTTTGGAAGTTCCATAGTGGATTGCTCCATATTGGTCTATCAAATAATCGGAAACGGTTCCCTTTCCTGCTCCCTTTTCTCCGATAAGCCCAATTACAATTTTTTTGCCCTCTGTCATTATTTTAAAATTAATATTATTCCTCTAAAAACACCTTTTTATTCTAGCTAATATAAGCCATCCAGTCAATAGAAAAACGCTTCTGAGCGTCTTTCTGAATAAGGCTTTTGATTGATTTATAAAAATCTAAAAAAGGCTTGATTTTATCCTGGGCATATTGGGAGAAGAGCTGCTTTTTTGGGGCGGTCCGCCGACTGTTTTTCCTCCGATTACCGGCGTGCTTGTTTTTGCCTGTTTTGTTTTTACTTCTTTTCTGGGCATTATATACCTTTCGGAGTTGGGAAAAATTCTCTGAGCCATTTTCATCGTTTCGTCCTTATCAATGTGCTTTCCCTGGCCGCTCCTGAACTTTCCCAAAACCTCTCTCATTCCCTTTCTAGTCAGTCCTCCTTGTCCTTTCTGCTTCATTTCCCTGAAAAATTCCGTTCTTTCCTCCGGTTTGTCCAAAACTTTAGCTATTTCCGGATCGGCTAAAAGATCCTTGATAGCCGGACTGTTTTCCTCTTTCTGCCATTTCATTTCATCAGAAGTATATATTTTATCGTTAGAAATCGATTTGATGCCCATTTTTTTGTTTTTACGTATTAAAACAAAGAAAAACGGGCTTCACCCGTTTTTCCATTATTTACATTATAGCTTAAAAATGATAAAAAGTCAAAAAAAATCGGAATAGAAATTATCTAACACTTATTTTTAATCCCACTCCCATAGTGGAACACAGGGAAATGTTGCTGATAAATTTTCCCTTGAGTCCCGACGGCTTGGATTTCTCAATCGCTTCCGCAAAAATTTTTGCATTTTCCATTAACTTTTCCTCAGAAAAAGAAACTTTTCCCACTACCTGATGGATATTTCCGCTTGAGTCATTTTTGAAAGCTGCTTTTCCTTTTTTGAGAGCCTCTACTGTTTCTTTAATCTTAACCGTTACTGTTTCAGTCTTGGGATTCGGCATAAGGCCTTTGGGACCGAGAATTTTCGCCACTACTGCCAATTTTGGCATCATTTCCGGAGTAGCCACTAAAATATCAAATCCCTTTCCACTCTCAAAAATTTTTCCGCTTTTAATTTTATCAATCATATCTTCCCCGCCAATCATATCCGCTCCAGCCGCTTTGGCTTCTTTTTCTTGGACTGAAGTAATGACGGCAATCTTTTTGCTTTTTCCTGTTCCATGAGGAAGAGTTACTGTTCCTCTCACCTGCTGATCACCTTTTTTGGGATCGATATTGGTTTTGATATGCATCTCCACCGACTCGTCAAATTTAGCAATCTTATTTTCCTTAATTATTTTTATGGCTTCTTCCAGACCATAAACTTTGCTGCGGTCTATTTTTTCAGCCGCACTGCGATACTTTTTACCGTGTTTCATATGTTTTTCGTGGTACATGCGAAGTATGTATCCGCCGATGAGGCGGATTACCTCTCCCACAAATTAATTGTTACTCGATTTTTATTCCCATTGATCTTGCTGTTCCGGCAATGATTTTCTCCGCTCCCTCTACGTCATTAGCGTTGAGATCCGGCATTTTCTTCTCGGCAATTTCTTTTAATTTGCTCTTGGAAATTTTACCTACCTTGTCTTTTAGAGGATTGCCAGCTCCCTTTGGAACACCGGCTGCTTTTCTTAGCAAATCGGAAGCTGGAGGAGTTTTAAGCACGAAAGTGAAAGTTCTGTCTTCGAAAACAGTAATTTCTGCCGGAATAATATCTCCGCCTTTGTCTTTGGTAGCCTCATTAAACTTGGTGCAAAATTCTTGAATGTTAAGCCCGTGCTGACCCAAAGCTGGACCAACTGGAGGAGCTGGATTAGCTTTTCCGGCTGAAATTTGCAACTTTATAATTGTCTTGATTTTCTTTGCCATATGATAATTTATCTCAAATCAATCTCTAATTTTTTCTCGAATAATCCCTAATCGCATTCGAGATTATTAGCGATATAATTCGTTTTTGATTAGTGATTTTATATCTTATTTATTTGCAAAAAGTCCAGTTCCACCGGCGTTTCTCTTCCGAAAATTGACACCAACACTTTCACCCTTCCCTTCTCCTCGTCCACTTCGCTTACCTTACCGTCAAAATCCTTGAATGGCCCGTCTGTAATTTTTACCGCATCGCCAACCGCCACATCAATTTTGTATTTCGGTTCAGCTACGCCCATTCGTTTCTTAAGCATTTCAATTTCCCTCGGATCAACCGGAGTAGGTGTAGTGCCCAGTCCGATAAATCCGGTAACATTTGGCGTATTTCGGACTACATACCAAGAGGCGTCAGTTACTACCATATCAACCAAAACGTATCCGGGATAAATTTTTTCCTCTACCACTGTTCGTTTGCCGCCTTTTATTTTTATCTTCTTTTCCGTTGGAACCATAACATCAAAAATCAGATCCTGCATATCCATTGATTCAATTCTTTGTTTTAGATTTCGAGCTACGTTGTCTTCATATCCGGAATAGGTATGAAGAACATACCATGATCTTCCGTGATGTTGTGATTGTTTAGCCATAATTGTCTTCGAGCACTAGCGAGAAGCTTGAGTTATGAGCATCCGCCAGCAAGTCTACATTAAAACTTTATATTTTATTATTACTTAGCCAAAGGCGAATCCGCAAACAATTCTTAATATTACAATGAAATATTATTGGAATTGCGGCGAAAGCCTATCTTATTTAAGAATAATCCTATTCAAAACAATTTCAAAAATATAATCCAGTCCTCCCAAAAATATCGCTACAGCAATACTTATACCGATAACAGTCATGGTATATCTTATGGTTTGTTCTTTAGTTGGCCAGTTAACCTTCATCAGTTCCGCCCTGGCTTCTTTTAGAAATTGAGTAATTTTATTTGCCATTTTTGTCTTCGAGCAAAGCGAGTGGCTACCTGCCTGCCGGTAGGCTGGCAAAAATGAGCATCCCGCACAAATTCACTCTCTAAATTTTAATTTATTTGATAGCTTAGCCGAAGGCGAATTCGCAAACAAATTTATAAATTATACCTAAATAATGTCGGAATTTGTTACGGGATATTCACCATTTTTAGCTTTTTTAAAAGCCCCTCTGGGCTTTTTCTTGCATCTATATATTATATTGTTTTGGAAAATATGTCAAATTGTGTGGGCAATGGAGGATTCGAACCTCCGACCTCGTCATTACTCGCCACGGCGAGCGCGCTCTAACCATTCTCTGCCCTTGCCAGTTTTAAGGAATTTTTCAAATTTTAAAGCTTCTTGTCTAGTTTTGAAACCTTTAGAAA
>JAKQLJ010000031.1 GCA_029567195.1 bacterium
GCATCACCACATGAACAATCTCCCGCCAGTCCAAGATCTGATCTTTTATTTTTTTCAATTTTTTGACTTCTTTCAGATACTCTTCCCTGTCTTTTATTTCTTTTTTTAATATTTTTATCTCTTTTCTGGTCATTTTTTCCCTGACCTTAAGGCTTCTCTTCATTTGGATGATCTTTTCCGCCAATAAGGCCTCATATTTTTCAGGATCAGAAATATTCTGGCATCTTTCCCACCAATCAATTCCTTTTCCTTTTCTCAGTTTTCGATAGCCCACTACCGAGTAATAAGCGATAAAAATGGTGCGATATATCCAATAAATATCAAAAGCAATAATAAAAACTGCCACCCAAATCGGTACCAAAAAAGACAAAATAAACATGCCCAAGATAGTCGCCCAAGTGAGTATTCCCGGAATAACCTCCAGAATTCTTTGCACTCGGCGCTCCCGAGGATCGGTGGTTTTAGGATTAGGAAAAGTAAACATAAATGCGATAAAAATTTATGAATTACATACGAACCTGCACATATTCAAATTCGGATACTATCCCCGCAAAAGCCATGCCTGTTGGCAGACAGGCGGGAATCTGGTTTCGCATTCTGGCTTATTCACTGGATTCCCGATCAAGCCGGGAATGACAAAAAAAGCCAATATTGAATCATTTTAATAGTTTATGATTATAACACCTAGAGCCGCAATTAGCAAGGACGTTTGCGCCATAAAAGTTGCCGCCAGAAGAATGTAGCTGGCCACTTTTTCTTTGTTAAAATAAAAATATCGGGACAATAAAAAATTAATGGCGAATATTACCAGTCCTATTGCCGGTAGCAACAGGGTTTGTTTCCAGTTGCCAATCATATCCACCCCGAAATAAACATTGTAATGAAGAATGATATTGGAAGTCGAAGTCCGAAGAAAAATCACCAGAACCGCCCAATTTATCAGATCTGCCAGCAAACTCAAAAACAAAAGCCAGGAATTGGTTTTGTTCTGAAAATACTCGTTTTTAAAAAAAAGCTTGATCTTGTCTTTCAAGCTTTTATTGCTGTTCTTGGATTTTTCATCTGGATTTATCATAATTTTTTGATCCTATTCCTCCGCTCTTGGTTTTTCCACATCCACAGTTTCAATCAGCTCCCTCTCAACCCCGCCTATTTTTACTACATCTTTGTCTATTTTTTGAAATTCTTTGCGGGCATTTTCATAAGCGCCAACGGTCGTTCCCAAATTATTCCCCAATTTTGACATATAAACCCCGTATTTTTCCAAATGCGTGCCAAGGTTTTGCACCCTCTTTATGATTTCCTGAGTTGATTTCTGCACTTGCATTTGTTTCAGGCCCAATAAAATTGTCTGCAGAAACGCATAAAAAGAGTTTGGCGAAACGATCTGCACTTTTTTTCTGTTGGCATATTCGATGAGATCCATCGCATTGACGCCGGCATCCCCGACTTTGTTTATTAGCAAATCATAATAAATGGCTTCCGACGGTATGAACATAAAAGCGAACTCCATGGTGTTATATTTCGACTGGATGTATTTCGATGTCTCATCAATTCTGTTTTTGAGATCCTGCTTGAATATTTTTTCCAATTTGTCTCGTTCAAGCTTGTCAACGCACTCCAAAATTTTATTATAATTTTCCAAAGAAAATTTGGAATCTATCGGGATGATCCTTTTGTCGCCAAGAATAATAGCCGCGTCAACGATGAGGTCTTTTCCGTTTTCGTCCTTTCCTAATTTATACTGCATTTGGTAGAGCGCCGGGGGCAAAACATTCTTAAGGGTTGATTCTAAAAAATATTCCCCCAGCACCCCCCTTTGTTTTGGATTTTTCAATATATCCTGAAGATTCTGAAGCTGCGCTGAAAAATTGACCACCTGCTTGTTGGTTTCCCTCAGCTCGGTCAGACCCGCAACAACATCCGCTATCTGCTTGGCCGATTGGCCGCTTATTCCCTGCACCGTCCTCATGGTCTGACCCATTTGTTCCTGAGTAGTCTTATGCGTTTCCGAAAGCTTGGCATCAACAGTCCGCCTCAGATCGTGATTTTGCTGCATCAAATTATTGTTCTGCTCCGAAAGGACGGCTAATCTTTCGATAATCGTGGTTATTTTTTCCCTATCCTCCTTGTTGTCCATCTTTTTCTTCATATCAAAAAAGAGCCATACCAGGGCCGAGAAAGTCGCAATAAGCAGGGCAATGATTATATAAAGCATAGTCAAAAAATTACTTTCGATTGGCTATAAATTGTTTGAGTCCCGGAACTTTATTGATAATTTCTTCATGCGGACCTTCCAAAAATTCCAATACGAACTTATCCAGCATATTAAGGCGATATTTGAATTCTTCCATAGTCATCAGCACAAAGCTTATTTCCTTTCCTATTTCCGCTTCCAGATTGTCCATCAAATTTTTGAGACGCGCCTTGCTGATGCCGTCTCCCACTAAAATCATATCCGCCTTGCTTTTTTGATAGTTGATAAAAACACCGCTGATAACCGCCAGTTTCATATTGCCAATTTTGGAAATTTTTCCCAGGCTTCCGCACTGGGGATAAACGTTCGATTTGGCAATTAAATTTTTCAGCTCCGGATAAAAATTGAATTCCTGGTTAAGCTGGTAGAAGTTTTTTCCCTGCCTTGTCCTTTTGATGGCAAATTTCATTTTTATAAGATTCAAAAGTTCCCGTCTGGCTTTTGAGCTTTTGAGCATATTTTTTTTTACGATTTCCGAAAACTCATAAGTTTGCTCCGGATTTTGGAGAAAAAACCTCAGAAGCCTTGCCCTCTCCCTCGATCCGAAAAGATTTTCTAAAATTTCAGACATGCCAATTTTGTCTGCGAGTTTTGTGGGTAGCGGAAAAATTTCCACGTCCCGCATCAATTCACAGAATATATTTTCAACTGTTTATTAATTATTTCACAACCCGCTTTTATGGGATAAATAAAACTTTCACCTAAGAATTGGGCGGGATACAATTTTTACGCTGTTTCTAGTATAATATCGCCTAAACAAAAAGTAAACCCCGCAGAAAATCCAAAAGAAATTGACAAAATCAGGATAATATGCTAAAAACAAGCGAGAAAATAAGGGGGATGTTATTTAAAAAATAAATGATTCCAAAAAAAGGAGAGTCGTATGGCCAGAGATTTCCTGCTGTTGTCCGAAAGCTATGGTGAAAAAGGAGGAAAGTCATTACAATCACTCCACACCAAATTGGCGGTTGTTAAGCTTCTTGATGAGTCTTATCAAGTCAGAAACTTTTCAGCCAATGAAATTGCCAAGGAACTGGAAAAAAGAGGCATCGTCATAGGAAAAACAGGGATATATAAAATTTCAACCCTATATAAAACAGTCTTTAATTTCCTAAGCGCAAAACCGGAAACTGTTGAGGAAATAAAAGGCTGGATAATAAATGGAAAATTAGCAACCAGCAACCAAAGATCGATACTGTCTATCATAGATTGTTTTACAAAAGACGGCATTCGGACCTGGCAAGACGTCAAAAAATTATGGGAAGAAGAAGACAGAAAGCGGCAAAAAGACAGAAAATTGCCTGAGAAAAAACCGGAAGAAATTCCCGAAGTTATCTTTTCATCTCAATTGCCGGAAACTCCCGATGATATAAGAAAATTGGCCGAAGAATTTCAAAAAGGAATAGACCGGTGTTACCACCAAAGTTCCGAACATCTGAATTCTCTTTGCGAATTATATTTCAAAGCGTTGTCTGATTTAAAAAAGGAATTTGCGGAATTAGCTGACGACTATCAGCAAATTTCAAAAAAATGCGCCAAACAAGAAGAATTTACCGACAGGGTAAAAAGAAAGATACCGGAAACCTGTCAAAAACTGCTGGCAGAGATTCGGAAATCAAAAAATAAAAACGAATATCTTGAAACCGCCCTCAAGGAAAAGGAAGTGGGACTGAAAAAGGCCAAGGAAGATATGGAAGCTTACGAAGCCCTTCTTTCAGAACTTCAACAGAAAATTTCCACACTTCAAGGGAAGAATCAAGGATTAGAAAAAGCCCTTCTGGTAATAAGAAATCAATTTTCTGAAAAAATGGAAGGCTTTTTGAAAGAAATATTCAACGTAAATGACTCGGCCGAAAAGGCAAGCCCTCCAGATAAGACAGAACTCTCCGATCTGAGTCTACCTTTGATTTGTCTCGGCAATAATGGCCAGCCAGATATGGAAATTGTTTACTCAGACGAATCTCAAAAATACTTCTTAAGCCTTCCGGTAGAGATCCAAGAAAGAATGATCGAAAAAATTCCCCATATTCTTTTTCAGGGAAAATCGGGAAACAGAACGAAAAAACATGAGACAAAAGGAGAACGATATTTTCATTCCAGAATAAATGATTCTTTCCGGATTGAGTGGAAATTCGAAAACGGAAAGGTTTTTATTTCGAGAATCTATCACAAAAAAGACGTATGAAAAATGAAACCCTGCTTTCGCGTTGAAGGCAGGGATTTTTAATTTTCGACAAAAAAAAGACACCCGAAGGTGCCGTGTTGCAAGTTTTAAACGTTTCTCATTAAGAAGAACCGCCTGCCGTATACTGACCATAGAATGGAGGAACCATGATCGGTTCTCCGTTGGCCATTTTTTTGGCGCACTCTATGGCATAGCCCCCGTTAACAGGAACAAGGCTATTAATCCTATTGCTACTGAAATCAGCAATATTTTTTTCCTTTCTTCTACCGCTCAGATAAAAATAAAGAGTAGCCGCCAAAACCAACAAAACCAATGCGGTTGTCATAAAAATCTCCTTTTCTTTAAAATGCTATCATTAAGCCAATTTTAACCTGCTTCATTTCTAAGGAACGATTTTATATTATACACCCTTTTTGAGAAAAAGTCAAGTCAGAATTTTCCGGACATTAAACTTCCCGCCAGGGCTTATTTTTCCATTTTTTGTCTTGCCGGCACAGATATTCAGCCGCTCTGTTTGGTTCTGACATCACTTCTTCCACCACTTTTTCCATCCGCATTCCCTGCGATCCTTTGACCAAAATTATATCTCCTTCTTCCATAACCTCCTGAAGTTTCCTTCCGGCCGACATCGGATCGTCAAAAACTATAATTCTTTTTTCATCCGTATTATGTTTTGTCAATTCATCCACCGCATATTTCATTCTTCTACCTACCGCTATCAACATATCTCCTTTTATTTCCAAAAATTTTCTGGCTATTTCCCGATGCCCTTCTTCCGTGTCCGGCCCCAACTCCAACATATCTCCGAGAACGGCAATTTTTCTTTTTCCTTTGATTTCTCCCAAAACTTTTAAAGCCGCTATGGCCGAAATAGGAGAAGAATTATAAGTATCGTCGATAATGGCACTGTTTTTTATTCCCGGAATAAGATTCATCCGTCCATAAGGCAAGACAAAACTTTCCAAAGCCGCTCCGATTTCCACCAAATTCAACCCCATTTCCAATCCCACTGCCACTCCGGCCAGCGCCGCATAAATATTATGTTCCGCTAAAATGTTATTGAGCCGCATAGGAATGGTCGTGCCCTTGTAATTAAGTTTGAAACTGATGCCTCTAATTTCTGCATCGTTGGGATTGGCAGTATCCAGATAATTATAATGAACATCGGTAGCCCGGACATCGGCTTCTTCGGAAAAACCAAAAGTGATGTTTTTCGCCTTTGTTTGATTTTTTATTTTTTTGATTTGAGGATTATCAATATTGAGTATGGCCGTTCCCTTTTCACCCAGGTTTTTAACCAGCTCCCCTTTTTCCCGCGTTATACCTTCAAGATTTTTAAAAAATTCCATATGACTTCCGGAAATGTCAGTCAAAATTCCCATTTGAGGTTTTATAAAATCTACCAAATATTTCATATCTCCCGGCCTGTCAGCCGCCATTTCCAAAACTAAAACTTCCGGATATTCCAAAGGAAAAAGGATTGTCCCCAGCCACTTAAGCGAAACCTTGGTCCAGCCCCAGAAAGATTTTCCTCCGCTTTCCGATCCGATAACAGTGAGCGGCAGGCCAATTTCATTATTATAGTTTTTTTCGTTTTTTCGTGTCCGATAATGGGTAGCTAGAACTGTAAAAACCGCTTCTTTGGTGGAACTTTTTCCTACTGATCCGGTAATACCAATGATTTTAGGACCATATTTTTTGAGCACCAAGATCGCCATCAATTTTAGAATTCTTTCCAGATAAAGCAGTTTTTTTGATTTATAGTTCATATGAAAAACTTAATTTTTTTAATTAATATTATTCATTGTCTTTTTTCGATTCGTTATTATCTTTGTCCTCATCTTCTTTTTTAATAAAGAAATCTTTTAAGGTATGCGTGGCATTAAAAGTGTCTATATCCTTTTGGGTATATTTTTCTGTCGGTTCCACATTGCCATATTCTAACAAAAATTTCATCAATTCTCCAAAAGCTGGCGCGGCGCTTGATTCCGCCCATTCAACATCTTTTGGATCGTCAATCCTGACCAAAACAGTAAATTTAGGATTATCCACTGGAGCAAAACCGGCAAATGATCCGATGGTTTTTCCTTCTTCATAGCCCCGGGAATTGGAACTGGCCACCTGGGCGGTTCCTGTTTTTCCGCCCACCAGATATCCCGGGACGCCCGCTCTTTTTCCGTGGCCTTCAACCACCACACTTTTAAGCATTTGCTTCGCTTGGTAAGCAGTTTGAGCGGAAATGACCCTTCTGATTTCCATCGGATTTGTTACCTCCTCGCTTCCATCGCTATGAATAATCTTTTCCACTGTTTGCGGTTTCAAAAGAACTCCTCCGTTAGCAATGACATTATAACCGGAAATCAGCTGAATGGGAGTGGTTGTTATTCCCTGTCCGAAAGCAGAAGTAAAAAATTGGATGTCACTTTTAAGATTTTTCAAATTATT
This sequence comes from bacterium, assembly GCA_029567195.1. Taxonomy (GTDB): domain Bacteria; phylum Patescibacteriota; class Minisyncoccia; order Moranbacterales; family UBA2206; genus JAKQLJ01. The sequence continues at coordinate 6,888 of JAKQLJ010000031.1, forward strand.
GATGTTTCCAGCGGCTTCCCCGAAAAGATCCACTCCTGTCGGTTCTCCAAAACCAAAACGTTTGACATAATCGGCAAAATTTCTGTTCCCCAATTGCTTTTCGGCAAAAATCACTCCGGTATTTAAAGATTTTTCCAAAACTTGGGTCATCGTCTGGACACCATACGATTTAAGGTCGGAATTTTTCATGGTATAGCCGGCTTCTTTCACTACTCCGGTGTCAGTGTAAGTGGTGTTTGGTGTTATCTTTCCCGCATCGATAGCCGAAGCCAGAGTAAAGGTTTTAAAGATGCTTCCCGGTTCATACGCATCGCTCACCGCTAAATTTCTGAATGTTTCCATGTTTTCCACACTGGCATAATCGTTGGGGTTAAAATTGGGATAGCTGGCCAGTGCCAAAATTTTTCCGCTGTTTGATTCCATTACGATAATCGTTCCCTTGTCCGCCTGATGTTTTTCCACCGCGCTTTTTATAATTTTTTCCGTTTCATATTGAATGATATGATCGATTGTCAAAACAAGGGTGTCTCCATCGCGAGCATAACTTATCTCTTTTTCTTTAAACGTTATCCACCTTCCGGAATTGTCTTTTTGATGAAAAAGGTTTCCTTCCTGCCCCTTGAGCTTGTCTTCAAAAAAAAGTTCCAGCCCGTATCTTCCGCCAAATATTTCATCCTTCCAGCCGACAAAACCCAGAACATGGGAAGCCAACTCTCCGGCCGGATAATATCGGTATGTTTCGTCAGCCAGATGAATTCCCTTAAGTTTGGATTGATTTATTTTATCCGTCTCTTCATCGCTCAATCGATGCTTTAGGACTTCATACATATCTTCGGGTCTGGATAATTTTTCGTATAACTCCCCCCGATCAAGCCCCAGAGTTTCCGCCACCACATAGGAAGTTTTTTCCGCATCTTCCACTTCTTTGGGAACGGCATAGGCCATTTTCACTTCGCGATTGACTGCTACCGGATAAAGACCTTCCCTGTCGCGTAAAAATATTTCTCCTCTTTTGGGGATTAATTTTTTAAACAAAGAATGCTGTTCTTCAGCCAGAGCTTTATATTGGCTGTGGGAAATTACCTGCAAAAAATATAATTTAAAAAAAATGGCCGCCGCTATCGCTAAAACGAAAAAAGTCAAAAAATATATCCTTGCATCACCAAGATTTTCATCAGTTTTTTGAGCCAGATTACAACGGCTGCCAATTTTGTATTTCCTGTTTTTTGTAGTTTCAGCCATCACCTATAAAATTAAAAGGTAAAAGTTTTTTGCCGTTTCTTTTACCTTTTTCTTTATTAAGTTCAACTTTTCCTCTTTTATTTCATAGCCACCGGACTTTCCATTTCCACATAACTTACATTGACGGCATTTACTAAATCCAGATTTTCAGTTGCCTTTTCTATGTTATACATTGACCGAAGTTCCACTTCCCTGATTCTCATTTTTTTGCTTTCTTTCTCCAAACCTTGGATCTGGTTTTCAATTTCTCTCATTTCGTATCCCTGAGTAGCCAAATCATTGACTTGATATAGATAAAAAGCGCCGGAAGCAATCACTGATGCGACTAACATAAAACATGCGCTCACCAATCCCAGCTTGGCGCTTCCTTTAACTTTTGATTCTCTTGTTGAGGATTTTTTTTCTCTCATAGACAAGACCTTACCTTTTATGGATGATCTTCCAGCTATGGCCGCAGAATTTCCAAAAGAGGAAAAATTCTGGCTATAAAATCCCAATACCCTTGACATTAATTTTCAGTCCCCCTGAAAATCAATAGCTAATTAAAATTTTCGTGTTTATTTTTATTTTTCCCTGCACGCTACACTTTCTCCGCCACCCTCAACTTTGCGCTTCGCGAGCGCGGATTCGATAATATTTCTTTCTCGGACGGTAAAATCGGCTTTTTTGTAATAGCTTTTATCTTCGGTCGGCACGACTTTCTTCCATAAAGAAATTCGTCGGCTGACAGACCCGTCCGCAGTGCTTCGCCTGACGATGCGGATGAGGAAATGCATCCCCCTGCATTTTCCCTCAATATTTTTTTAACTATCCTGTCTTCTAATGAATGGAATGAGATGATGCCCAGCCTTCCTTTCGGCAGGAGCGCTTCTATCGCTTGAGGTATGAATTTCTTGAGATTTTCCAATTCTCCGTTTACTTCTATCCTTAACGCCTGAAAGGTTCTGGTTGCCGGATTAATTTTCCCGTGCCGGTATCTTTCCGGCACAGCTTTTGTTATAATTTCCGCCAGTTCTGCCGTAGTTTCAATATTTTTATTTTTTCTTTCTCCAACTATCTTTTTGGCAATATTTTTATAAAATTTTTCTTCTCCGTATTCCCGAATTATTCTCTCCAAATTATCCTGGCCATATTCGTTGACTATTTTTTTGGCCGTCAATTCCTGTTTCCGGTCATAGCGCATATCCAGCTCGGCCTCTTTTTGAAAACTCATGCCGTATTCCGGATTATTTATCTGATCGGATGACCATCCCAAATCAGCCAATATCGCATTTACTTTTTCTATTTTTAATTCTTTCAATATGTCCGACAAATTCGCAAAGTTGCCATTGACTGCTATCATCCTTTCTTCCGATTTAGATTTTAGATTTTTGATTTTTGATTTGAATCTTTCTATGGCATTTAAATCCAAATCAATCGCGACTAATTTACCTCCGTTTCCTATTTTTCCCAATATCGCTTCACTGTGTCCGCCTCCCCCCAGAGTGGCGTCCACTACAATATCGCCTTTTTTCAAATTCAATTGATCTATGGCCTCCTCAAGTAATACTGTCTTATGAATAGTCATATCAATGAACAATGATCAGTGATCAATGAACAATATTTTTCAGTCGCTTTTTGTTCATTGTTCTTTGTTCATTGTTTAATATACTCCGAGCTTTCCCAATTGTTCGGCAATTTCGTCAGAATTCTTTTCGGCATTTTTCTTGTATTCGTTCCATTTCTTTTCGTCCCAAATTTCCAAACGGTTATAAACTCCGGCAACGATGGCATTCTTTCCAATTCCCGCGTAACTTCTCAAAAAATCCGGAATTAAAATTCTTCCTTGCTTGTCTATTTCGCAATCAATCGCTCCTGCCAACATTAAACGGATAAAGCTTCTGGTGGCTGATTCTCCTACCGGCAATGTTCCTAATTTTCCCGCCAACTCTTCCCACACTTTCATCGGATAAATGAAAAGGCATTTGTCCAAACCTCTCGTCACTACCACTTTGTTTTTAAGTTCAGCGCGAAATTTGCTCGGCAGGGCCAATCTTTTTTTGGGATCTATGGAATGCTGGTATTCGCCGATGAACATGTGATATCTCTACTAAATTACGAACTCACAAAATATGCGAATTACGAATAGCTCAGTGGCTTCAACAGACATCATTCACATTAGTATATTCATTCAAAGATTCGTAATTCGTAGAGAAAGTCTCGTAGAGACGTTCCCCACTTTAAACCACTTTTATTTACTACCTCTCTATTTTATCCCACCGGAATACATCGGTCAACACTTTTATTTTTTGTTCATTGAAACAAAAAAATGGCTTGTATAAGCCAATTGAATAAAAGTTATACACAGTTTTTACACTTGAAACTAAAAAATAAAAAAACTCGGGCATTTTGGCCGAATTTTTTAATTATTTTTTCATTTCGCTTTGATTTATATTTCGCGACTTTTCTATTTTTTTCTTCCTGCTCTGATTCTTTCATTTTCTGTCAGATATTGTTTTCTGAGACGCACGGAGGATGGAGTGATTTCCAAATATTCATCTTCATTCATTATCTCCAGTCCTCTTTCGATTGTGATGATCATTGGCGGAGTAAGGTGAATGGCGGCATCAGCTCCGGAAGAACGCATATTGCTCATTTGCTTTCCCTTGATGGGATTGACTGACATTTCATTTCCTTTGGTCACATTTCCAATTACCATTCCTTCATAAACTTCTGTCGCCGCATCGATATAAAGAGTGCCCCGTTCCTGAAGATTGGCCAGAGAAAATCCCAAGGCCTTGCCGGAAGCCATGGAAATCATCGAACCGACATCTTTTCTTTTAATTTCTCCGACAAAGGGGCGAAAACCGATTACCCGAGAACAAAGAATTCCTTCCCCTTTGGTTTCCACCATAAACTGGCCGCGATATCCCAAAAGTCCCCGCGTAGGAGCTTCAAAAATTATCCTGGTCTGACTTCCCCGAGTTTCCATATTGGTCATGATGCCTTTTCTTGTTCCCAACGCCTCAATCACTGCGCCGCTGACGGAACTGGGCACATCGATAGTCACTTCTTCAAACGGTTCGTGTTTTTTTCCGTCTATTTCTTTTATAATCACTTTTGGTTGCGATACTTGAATTTCATATCCCTCGCGCCGCATATTTTCCAATAAGATGGCGATATGCAATTCTCCCCGGCCGGAAACCGTGAAATATTCAGAAGAAGAAAAATCGACTTTCAGCCCGACATTTATTTCCAATTCTTTTTCCAATCTTTCCTTAATCTGTTGTCCGGTCACAAATTTTCCTTCCCGTCCGGCAAACGGAGAATCATTGACTAAAAATCTCAAAGTAATTGTCGGCTCATCAATGGAAATTGCCGGAAGAGCTTCTTGAGAAGCATCATTACAAATAGTTTCACCGATTTCAATATTCGGAAACCCGGCAATCATTGCGATATCCCCTGCTACTGCTTCTTCTACTTCCTTTTTTTCAATGCCGTGAAAACTGTAAATTTTTGTTACCCGTCCTGATTCCACACTGCCGTCCATTTTTTTTATTGTCAGACTCTCCCCCATTTTTATCCTTCCTTCATAAATCCGCGACACCGCCAATCTTCCTAAGAAATTATCATAACCAAGATTAAAAGGCTGCGCTCTCAGCGGCATTTCGCTGTTATCCGGAGCAGGCGCTACTTTTTCCAATATTGTATCCAGAAGCGGAGTAAGATCCGAAGATTCATCATCAAGATGCATCTTGGCAATCCCCTGTTTGGCAATAGCGTAAACAGTGGTGAAATCAAGCTGCTCATCGTTTCCGCCGAGATCCAAAAAAAGTTCAAAAACTTTTTCCTGCACCATATCCGGATCGGCCGCCGGTTTATCTATTTTATTGATGACCACAATCGGCTTGAGACCCAATTCCAATGATTTTTTGAGCACAAATCGAGTTTGCGGCATCGGCCCCTCTTGAGCATCCACAACCAGAACCACCGAATCGATTGATCGCAAAACCCGTTCCACTTCTGATCCGAAATCAGCATGCCCCGGCGTGTCCACAATATTTATTTTCGTGTCTTTGTAGAATATCGAGGTATTTTTGGCATAAATGGTAATTCCCCGCTCTTTTTCTAGAGCGTTGGAATCCATGGTCGCACCCTCCTTGGAAATGCCGGTCTGTTTCATTATGGCATCGGTAAGAGTGGTTTTTCCATGGTCAACATGGGCAATAATAGCAATATTTCTTATATCCATAGACGTAAAGTTATCGTTTCTGCCGTATCCTAATATACAACGGCAGATTATTTCATATTTCGCTTTTTCATGGTTCGCAAAAAAATAAAAAGTCTGCTGGCAAACAGCAGAAAACCACAAAGCTGGACTGAAGTTAAAAATATCATCAAAAAATCATTTTGTCAACTTTTCCTTTTTTTTCTGTGCTATAATTAAAGTATAACAATTAAAAGAAAAAAATGAAAAAAGCAACTATGCTATTCGTTATGCTGGCCGGACTGGTTCTTTCCGGATGCGGCCAAAAAACTCCGTCTGAAATTCAAGTGCCGGACACTCAAAAAGAAAGTGTAACTCCGGAAAGTAACAATGACACCGGCATTGTTACTTCCATAAAAGATGCTATGGGTCTCAACCGCACTATGGAATGCACCTATTCAATAAAGAACGAAATGGAAGCTAAGTCCTATGTTCAAGGCAATAAAATCAAATCTTTTACTGATATCGGAGGAGTAAAAAACATCACTCTCTTTGACGGAGAGACTTTCTATATGTGGATAGAAAACAAAAGCGAAGGAACAAAAATGACCAAGACTTGTATGGAAGAAATGGCCAAGGACTTGCCCAAGCCTAGTGGCGAAAACACCGCCTCGCCTGCCGACCTTAAAGATATTCAGGAAGGATATAAAGACGCTATGAATGTAAAATGCCAGAGCGCTTCCGATGTTGATTTTTCCGTTCCAAGCAATATCGTGTTTGCCGACCAATGCGAAATGATGAAAGCAATGATGAAAGGACTGAGCAATATGAAACTCCCCAATGCTCCCCAATAAAACAGCTAAGCAAAAAAACGCTCCGATATATCGGGGCGTTTTTGTTTTTTCGCTTTTAACAATTCAACCGGGATTAATTTCATTTTCCGCATATTTTATATTTATCAGCAATATTTCCGCCTCTTTTAGCGTATAAGAAACAATAAGCACTTATACACAATCGCCAACCTTGCCATATGAACAAGATAATTATATAATTTAAATATAATATCAATACAAAAACAAATTCATAAGGCTGGGAAAGCCACTCAAACAAAAATGGAGGACAAGAACCATGAAAAAATTCAATCTCTTCGAGAAATGATTTATAATGCCGAGAAGACTCTTCAGGGAGCAAAGGCTATGCTTCTTCAACTGGAAGGAAAAAAGAAAGTGGGCCGAAAGAAAAAATCCACTGAAGAAACAGATGAGGGAAGAATAGTTGAAGGAACATTTGACGGACAAATTATGATAGGTGCGGACGGGAAGCAATATCCTGTTCCGGCCAATTATGCTTCGAAATCAAAACTAGTCGAGGGAGACATGCTAAAACTTACCATCACCCCTGATGGCTCTTTCGTTTATAAACAAATCGGGCCGGTAGAAAGAAAAAGAGTGATCGGACTGGTCAGCCAGGACGCGGACGGCAACTATTTTGTCGCCGCCGAAGGCAAGGCCTATAAAGTTCTTCTGGCTTCCATTACCTACTTTAAAGTGGAACCGGGAGATGAAGTAACACTCGTCATTTCCAGAGATATTGATTCCGATTGGGGATCAATTGAAAATATTTTGCAAAAATCAAGGGACAAAAAAGGAAAAAATTACGATTCGCTTCCCAAGGATATTGATGAAATTTTTGGAGAAAAAAAACCGGAAAAAAATGAAGAGAAAAAAGAAAGCAAGAAGGACAAACTGTCCATCATAGACGAATGGACGCCGGATCTGGACGATCTCAAGAAAGAATTGGAAAATAATGAGGAAACAAAATAAAATTGTTTATTTTAAAAAATAAGGAAAAAAGTTAAATTTTCCGTTGTTTTTTGGTTGAAAAAGTAACGGAAGAAAAAAAATGGAAAATACCACACAGCCAATGCTAAAAAAAGATTATTATCTTTCATTCCTCGCCGGCCTTCTTATCGGCCTTTTATTTTTGCCCATCCTGAACGCCGCCAAGCCGGAACTTTACGGGAAAATATCCTGGTTTATCATCCCCATCTTCTTTATCGGCGCCCCTTTTGGTTTGGCTATATGCCATATTCTCAGCCGAAAAATTCCCGTCCTTTGGCAATTGGGAAAATTTGCCGTTACCGGAGTACTCAACGTTTGCGTGGATTTGGGAACCCTTTCTCTCCTTACTTTTATTTTTGCCAATTATTTAGGCATCTCTGCCAAAAATCTGGTTGTTACCGGAGTTTCTTTTTTGACTTTTTATTCTCTCTTCAAGGCTGCTTCTTTTATTGTTGCCAACATCAACAGTTATTTTTGGAACAAGCATTGGACATTCCACCAGGAAGAGGATAAAAAAACGGAATTTTTCCAATTTTTCATCGTCAGCGTTGTGGGATTTTTCATTAACGTCTTTTTTGCTTCCGTTGTTTTCAAATATGTTTCTCCTGTTGCCGGTCTTAATTTGGACCAATGGGGACTGATAGGCGCAATCATCGGCTCTCTCGCCGGACTAATTTGGAATTTTCTAGGTTATAAATTTATAGTTTTTAAAAAATAAACCAGTTTTTCAATAAAAAGGCGGATCTTGTGTCCGTCTTTTTTAAATTGTATAATAAGAAAAAGGGGTGCCAGCTATGGCGCTCTTAGCTTTATTTAACCCTATGGCAGAAACATTATATCGAAAATACAGGCCGAAGAATTTTTCGGAAATTATCGGACAAACGCATATCGTCCGCACTCTTGGTAATGCCGTTTCTTCCGATCGCATCGGCCAGGCTTATCTTTTCACCGGTCCCCGAGGAACGGGAAAAACTTCCATTGCCCGGATTCTGGCTAAGACCGTCAACTGTCCGGATCAAAAGAAATCAATTCCTTGCGAAAAATGCCCGTCATGTAAAACGATAAATGAAGGAAGATCTCTCGATATCATAGAAATTGATGCCGCTTCCAATACCGGTGTGGATAATATTCGGGAACTAAAGGAAACAGTCGCCCTTCCGCCAACATCCTTGAAATTCAAAGTATACATCATAGACGAAGTGCATATGCTTTCTACCGGCGCTTTTAATGCCCTCTTGAAAACCTTGGAGGAACCGCCGACTCACGTAATTTTTATTCTGGCCACCACTGAAATTCACAAAGTTCCCGATACCATCATTTCCCGTTGCCAGCGCTTTGATTTCACAAGACTTCCTCTCCAAAATATTATCGAAAAACTTTCCCTGATTGCCAAAGAAGAAAAGGTGAAAATAGGAAAGGAGGCTCTGGAAATGATCGCTTTGGCATCGGAAGGTGGAATGCGCGATGCCGAATCGCTTTTTTCTCAAATTATAACGCTGGAAGACAAAAACATTACCACCAAAGAAGTGGAAGAAATTTTAGGTTCCACCGACAGAAAAGTTGTCCACGAGATAGCCGAAATGATTTTGGAAAATGATTCAACCGGCGCTATTTCCAAAGTAAACGGCCTTTTGGATGACGGGTATGACCTGGCTGTTTTTAACAAGTCCCTTGTCAATTATCTTAGGCAAGTGATGCTTCTTAAGATAAACGAAAAATTGAGCCGCCATTTTTCTTATGAAATGACCAAGGAACAACTGGAAAAAACCCTAAAATTAGTTCAAAAAGCGGAGTTGTTCCGAATTATTGATATCATTAATCTCTTTCTTAAAGCGCAAACAAAAATTTCTTCTTTTATTCTTCCTCAGTTGCCGCTAGAAATTGCTATCATAAAAGCAACAAACACTTTTCCCGTGCATTTGGATAATAAAATAGAAATCAATAATCAGAAGCCTATAAGTATAAATCAAAAAATAGAAATAAAAGAGCGGGAAACGGAAAAAGAAACAGCTGACGCTCCGAAAAAAAATGAAAGCGTGGATATGGACACTATCAGAGCCAATTGGAATAAGCTTCTGGTTGAAATTAGGCCATTTAATCATTCTCTAAATGCCCTCCTTTTTAATTGCCAGGTTTTGAAAGTAAAAGGCAATGAAATAACTCTGGGCACACCTTATGAATTTTATCGGGAAAGATTGGCGGAAAACAGCAACAGATTGACAATCGAAGAGGTGTTTAGTAAAATTTTAGGATTGAAAGTGACGATAACAACAGTCATCGATAAGAGTTTAGCCAAGAAAACAACGCCGGAAGAAATTGTAGAAGAAAAAAATTCTACCCAGGATCCCCTGCTCGATTCAGCTTTGGAAATTATGGGCGGGAAAGTGGTGGAATAATGATGGGGTGTAGCCAAGCGGTAAGTCGCCTCTTCGGCGACCCGCCGATGAGGCGGGGCAAAAACAAAAAATATGTATTACGTATATGTATTAGAAAGCTTAAAAAACAAACGTATATATACAGGCTTCACAAATAATTTAAAAAGGAGATTTATAGAGCATAACACTCGTAAAGGCGGTCATTATTCAAGCAGAAATGCTCCATTTAAATTATTATTCTATGAAGCTTTTATAAACAAGAGAGATGCTGAAAAATCTGAAAAGTTTTTTAAGACTGGATATGGTCGAGAAGTTTTAAAGGATAAGTTGAAATTTTATTTTAAAAATAGTATTGGGGTGTAGCCAAGCGGTAAGGCAGGGGCCTTTGAAGCCCCCATGCGTAGGTTCGAATCCTACCGCCCCAACATTTCAGTATAAGCAGGCGCACCAACGCCTGTTTTCATTTTATTCAAAGTATTATTTGAAGATTTAGAGATAATTGTAAATTAGTGAGGATAAAAATTTAATCTTATGCAATACTGAAGTCATAATCCTTAAATAAATGGAAAGCGTAAGATTGTTTCTAGATTTTGATTGATAAAAGCTAGATGTCGCTTTTTTAAAAAACCACCCTTCGGGCATCCATTATCCGCGAAGGGTGTGTTCAAGTGTCCGAATAAGAAACATAAAAAACAAGGAGAACTAGACAAATTTTCGTACAATAGCAAAGACAACACTAGTGGCTGCTATCCCCTCGCAGCAGTCTTTTTGGATAAGCTCAATTCTCATTCCCCATGCTCCATTCACTATTTCAGAAACACATTCCTCCAGGATTCCCAAGTCTTCTGGCGTAAGTGCTTCAAGAAATGGTTTTATGGACGCATAGTAATCCCAATCCGAAAGCATATCGTTTACATGACCATCTGTTAACGCCTTGAGCAACTTCCTAATCTCTGGTTTCATCTCGTCCTCCGAGCTCTTAAGATTAATTTCGCTTTGTCATTCATGGCTTGACCAAGAATCCAGTAAATAAGCCAAGTTATGAAACTAAATCCCCGCCTTCGCGGTGATGACAACAAAGAACAGTATTATTGAGTCTCAGAGTATATCTAAATTAGTAAAAAGTCAAGTGAAACACGCGTTGGCTCTCTTTCTTTTTCAATAATTTCTTTACCTCCCCCTCAACTCCCTCTCTCTTTCCACTTCGCTTCAAAAATCCCCCATTTTTCCAAAATCCCTCATTCTGTTAAAATAAAATTAGCTTAAATCCGGCACATAAACATACTGATTCATCTCACGAAACAAGGTTCTAACATTGTCCACGATGGTCAACAAACAATAAAAACCACTGGCGTTTAGCTGGTGGTTTTGATTTGTTTCAAAAAATTATACTCTGAAACAAAATAATTTCTTTATTTTAACCGGCTTTTTTGCTAGAATTTAGCCATGGAAGAGTTTTTGCCAAAAATCATAAAAGCTAAAAAATGGCTGGAGCATAACCTCTTTTTTATTATCGTCATTCTTTTTCTCATCATCTGGTGCGATATGTTTTTACTGCGTGAGATAAACCTTGTTTCCGCCGACCTTGGAAGACATATTGAAAACGGAAAATTATTTTTAAAAGACTCCACCATCCCCCACACCAACCTTTTTTCCTACACCCATCCCGATTTCCCTTTTATCGCCCATCATTGGGGTTCGGGAGTCATTTTTTTTGCCACAGAACGGTTTTTCGGCATGAATGGCCTGTCTTTTTTCTATGTCGCCCTGAATATTTTGACTTTTTTCATATTTTTCCGAGTAGCCCAAAAATGCTCCAATTTTTATATCGCCACCGCTTTTTCATTTTTGGTTATTCCCCTGATCGGCGAACGGACAGAAATCCGGCCGGAAGTTTTCAGTTTTCTTTTTTCCGGAATCTTTTTCTGGATTTTATGGAAATTTAAAAAAAACGAGCTGTCCTGGAAATGGCTTCTCTTTTTGCCTATTCTTGAAATGATATGGATAAATCTCCACGTTTATTTTTTTCTGGGCATTGCCATTACGGGCGTATTTTTCCTGGAAGAGCTGGTCAAATTTTTTATCTTCAAAAAAATAGGCTATGAGACGGAAAGTACAAAAATAAAAGCGCTGTTATTGGTGATAATTTTTAATTTTTTATTTTCTTTCATTAATCCTTTCGGCGCCAAAGGAGTTTTCTATCCCTTGAATATCTTCCAAAACTACGGCTATATGGTGTTGGAAAACCAATCCGTCTGGTTTTTGGAAAATTTGGGCTTTATTCAAAATCCTAATTTTCTTCTTTATAAAATTGTCATCCTGGCCATTATTGCCAGCTTCATCTTCCTGATCTTTATAAATCGCCAGAAATTTTCCCTCTCCCTTTTCATTTTTGCCGTTTCTTTCGGCACTATCGGCGGTCTGGCTATCAGAAACCTGTCTTTATTCGGCTTTTTTGCCCTGCCGATTCTTTCCTATAACACCTGGGAAATAATCAAAAAAAAGTTTCCCGAAAAAAAAGAGACGTTGAAACTTCCTATTTTTGTCCTGGCTATCGCCATTTTCGCCGTTACTTTTTTTACCCATAAGACTAAATTTAATTCCAGCCCCCGAGGCGGTCTTTATTCCAAAATCAACGCCTCGGCTGAATTTTTCAAAAAAGAAAATATTCAGGGACCGATTTTTAACGATTACGACATCGGCAGTTATTTAATTTATCATCTTTATCCGGAAGAAAAAGTTTTTGTCGACAATCGGCCGGAAGCCTACCCCGCTTCTTTCTTTGAGGATGTTTATATTCCCGTTCAGGAAGATAACAACAAATGGAAAGAAACTGACGGAAAATATAATTTCAACGCCATATTTTTCTATGTTAATGATGCCACTCCCTGGGGACAAAAATTTCTCATTGAGCGCGTTTCCGATCCTAATTGGGCACCGGTTTATGTTGACAGTTTTGCCATTATATTTCTAAAAAGAAACGAAAAAAACGGTGATCTTATTGGTCGCTTTGAAATTCCAAGCGGCCGTTTCAGCGTAAAAAATAAATAAAAAATATGAACATAGAAAAATTGTCCATAATTATTCCGGTTTTTAACGAAGAAAAAACTATCCAGAAAACCATCGAGCGCGTTTTTAGGGCGGACACGGACGGCATAAGAAGAGAAATAATCGTTATAAATGACGGCTCCACTGATAATTCTTATAATATCCTGAAAGATTTGATGAACAAATTCAGCTTTGTTTTTATCAGTCATCCTAAAAATTTAGGCAAAGGTTCTGCTCTAAGAACCGGTTTCCAAAGGACTTCCGGCGATATAATTATTGTTCAAGACGCTGACTTGGAATATAACCCCAGCGATTTTTCAAAGATCCTGAGGGCATTTGAGAATAAAAAAGTTATGGTTGTTTACGGCTCAAGAAACATCCATCCCAAAAAGCGCGGCTATCCCCATTATGTTTTGGGCGCCTGGTTTTTAACCTTTCTCATCAATCGCCTTTTCAAATCCCGCCTCACCGACAGCTACACCTGTTATAAGGCTTTCCGTCGGGAAGTGATAAAAAGCTTAGAATTGGATTCCACCGGTTTTGAAATTGAAGCGGAGATAACCGCAAAAATTCTCAAAAAAAGAATACGCATAAAGGAAGTGCCCATCAGTTATTCCCCTCGAAAATTCAAGGAAGGCAAAAAAATAGGACTAAAAGACGCCTTCAAAGGAATGTCGGTGATTTTTAAAAATTATTTTTCCAATAATTAGCAAGATGCAAAAAGCCCCCGCTTAAGCGGGGGCTTTTGTGATATCCAAAAAATCAGATATTATTTCAATGCTGCGGTAGCGCCAGCTTCTTCCAATTTCTTTTTCATTGCTTCTGCTTCTGCCTTGGCTACTTTTTCCTTGATTACTTTTGGAGCGGCATCAACCAAATCCTTGGCGTCCTTCAATCCGAGGCCGGTCAGTTCGCGAACAACTTTAATAACGTTGATTTTAGATGCGCCAGCGCTGGTTACTTCAACGTCAAATTCGCTCTTTTCTTCAACTGCAGCGCCTTCAGCACCAGCCGCAGGAGCGGCACCCGCCATCATCATAGGAGCGGCGGCTGACACGCCAAATTTTTCTTCGAGAACCTTTACCAGCTCGGAAAGTTCCAAAACGCTCATCTTCTCTATTTCAGAGACCAGCTTTTGAAATTTTTCCGGAACTTCCACTGCCTTTTTTTCCTTTTTTTCTTCGGTCATAAATTTTAGTTAATTGGTCAATTGGCATATTGGTTTATTATTGGCCGACATACCACTGAACCTATATTGAATTAATAAATTATTGTTTATTATCAGCTACTGCTTTTAAAACTTGGACTAAGCTTCTTAAATTTCCAGCCAAGACATTGACAAACCCAGAAACCGGAGCGTTGATTGATCCGACAAATTTAGCCAGAAGCTCTTCCTTGGATGGCAATTTGGAAAGAGCCATCACTTCTTCTTTGGTGATGTTCTTCGTTCCCAGAATTCCTCCCAAAATTTTCAGATTTTCATTGGTTTTTGATGCGGTCGCGATAATTTTCGCCGCCTGGACTTCATCCTGATTGGAAACGGCAATGGCCAGCTGGCCTTCCATTTCCTTAACATCATTTTCCAACTTTGCCTCTTTAAGAGCGATGTTTATGAGGGTTTTTTTGATTACTTTGAAATCAATCCCTTCGGCACGAAGCTCCCGTCTGAGCCTGGTCATATCTTTTACACCCAGCCCTTTGAAATCGGAAAACACCACCGCCTTGGAATTTTTAAGTTTTTCCACCAAGTCTTGAACAATAACTTTTTTTTGTTGTTTAGTTTGCATGAATTTCCTTACTAATTACAAATTAAAAAAATATAAATTTACAAAATAAAAAGCGGAATGTAATCCGCAGTTAAAGTAAATAATCTTATAAATAAGATTGATTTCCTCGGCGAGACTTATTTTAGCGCTCGCTGTCTGCGGAATTTCTATATTAAATTATTTTTCTTCCTCTTTCTTTTCTTCCGGCTTTTCAGCGCTTTCTTCCTTTTTCTCTTCTGCTGGCTTTTCCGAAATTTCTTTGGCTTCTTCTTTTACCGGCTCTTCTTTTTTAGGCAATTTTACCGATCTTTTTTTATCAGAAATGACATTCTTGGAAACTAGCAAATTATGGACTGTATCGGAAACTTTCGCCCCTTTTTCCAGCCAATATTTTATTCTTTCTTCCTTCAAAACAGCAACTTTTGAATGAGGATCGTAGGAACCTAAAATTTCCACATGCCTTCCTCCCGGTGCCACGGTATGTTCCTGGAGAGTTATCTTAAATTGCGCCTTATTTCTTTTTCCTACTCTTGAAAATCTAATAGTCAGCATTTTAGTATTTAAAACCCAGGCATAAACGTTACAGTTATACCCGTAATATCTTGAAATTAATTACTAATTCAGTTTATCCGAATGTCCATCATTTGTCAAGGGTTTTGGCTCATCACCCAAAAAGTGTATTTTCCGTTGTCAAAATTATACCTTTTTGCCTTTAAGTCCGGACATTTTTCTCGATATTGGTCCCTCAGCCATTGGTCAGATTCCTGAAAAACCAGTTGCGGGTCAATGCAGGAAATCTCCGATTTTCCGTCCATTGGCCTGTAAAAAATATAGTTTTTAATCTTCGGGTAGCTTATATATTCCGTCGTTTTGAGACTTGATTGTTTTCTGTCGGAAGTGATAAAGGCGTTAAAGGCGGTAATGAGGTAATTATTTTCGTGAACTGGCAAGTCGTGCACCAATAGCCCCAAGTTAAAGAGCTTTCTTTCATAGGCGCCCAACGTTCCCACCTCCTTGGGCCAGTTATAAAAATAAATAAAAACCTGGGAAAATCCGCCAAAAATTACCATTATTATAAGACCGAGGAAAATGGTTGTAAATTTATTGCTCCATAATTTTTTTTGAAAAATTTCGTTGTTTTTAACATTTTTCCAAAAACTTTGGATATATTCAATAGGCAATGTGCAAAGTATGAATACGGCCGGAATGGCACCAATAATCCGGAGGGAATGAGGAACACCCTCGGCGCTAAGAACTCCTGGAAGAAGCATAATCCAAAAAGTAGCTTGGGATAAAACGGAAACATAAAACCATTGGTTGTCTTCTGCGTCACCCTTTTCTTTTTTTAGCGAACTGAATAATTTTTTACCAATTTCTTTTACGCTGATGATAAATCCGATAGCAAATAAAACCGACCAGGCAGCCGGCAGGAGCGGCTGGGAATTGAAATTGTGGCGCGGATTTCTGTCTCCTGAAACAAAGAAAGCCCACAGATGATTGCCGATACTTTTGGAAAAAGCTTGGATAAAAGTTGTATTCGGGGTATTGAAAACGGAAACAGAGCTGGAACGATAAAGAAACTCTTGAAAATGACTGGAAAAATAAAGAAAAAGAGGGAGAGCGGACAAAAAAGATGCGGCAACAAAAACAAGAATGCTTGTTTTATGTCGAGCAAAAAAACCTTTTTTAGTTAAGACAAATGAAATCCCCAAAATAACTAAAATTAATGGGGCCACCCTGAAAGCAATATAGGTGTGGAATCCCAGCCCCAGAAGCAGACCGGAAACGGCAAAATATATCAAACTTTTTCTTTTCTCGCCTTTTTCCTGACTATCTTTTTGGAAAGAAACATTTATCGCTTTCCAGAAAAAATAAAAAGTCCAAACCAAAATTAAGGGGACCATGATAGCCCGATATGCTGTTCGGGAAAAAACCAGATGCCAAAAAGAAGTGGCTATCATAAAAGTTCCGATAGCCATTGAAAGACGAGAAAACCTCAATTCTTTTAAGAGAAAAAAGAAACCTATAACAGTGAGAGAGCCCCAAATAGCATTGGCCAGGCGCAGTCCCCAATTATTATTGCCTAAAAGATTGATAAAAAAGGCAATAACATTTATATGAAATCCCTCTCGACCGGTGTTATCGGAATAAAATATCTTATAATCCCCCGTTTCATTGGCAGTAAGAGCGTCTATGCCGTTATAGGCTTCGTCATAATGAACGCCGGGAGGAATATTGCCCAGATTCCAAAAACGGATGAAAATACCAAAAAAAATAATGGCAATAATAAGAGAGGAAAACCAATATTTTTTACGCATAAATTTAATTGATAATTCTTCCCCCTTGCCCAATCTGGTCCAACTTTACCGACAAGAGTTTGGAAATTCCGTCTTCACCCATAGTTACTCCATAAAGAAGCGAGGCTTGTCTCATAGTTTCCCGATTATGGGATATAATGACAAATTGGGTATTGGAAGAAAGTTCCAAAATGATTCGCCCGAATCTCTTGGAATTGGCCTCGTCAAGAGCCGCTTCCACTTCATCAAGAACAGAAAAAGGAGGCGGGTTATGGGAAATGACGGCAAAAAGAAGGGCAAGGGAAGTAAGCGATCTTTCCCCGCCGGAAAGCATAGCCAAAGAAGAAATCTTTTTCCCCGGAGGACAGGCAAAAATATCGATGCCCGTTTCTTCTTCCTCTTCTTTTTCTTTTTCCTCCAATTCTTCTTCTAAGTTTTCTTCCAGTTTTTCTCCTTCTGTTCTCTTAACTCTTCCCCTTTGGCTTTTCACTTTTATTTTTGCCAGATGAGCGTTTCCGCCGCCAAAAATTATTCTAAAATATTTGGTAAATTCCCTGTTGATTTCTGAAAAAGCCGATTCAAATTCTTTATTAATTTTTTGCTCCATTTCCTTTATGACTTCTCTGAGGGAAGTTATCGCCTTTTCCAAATCCTCCGATTCGCCGCTTAAAAAGTCAAATCTCTTTTGAGTTTCTTCGTATTCGTCAATGATCAGCGGATCAATTCCGCCGATTTGCTCAAATTGGATTTTGAGGCGGGAAATTTCCCTCTCCAATTCTGCCTCGTTTATATTCTCTATCTTTTTTTCCAAATCCTCCGCATTGATTTTTAGCTCGTCTTTCACTTCATTTTTGAGATCTTCTTCCCGCACTTCCACCTTGGCCAGAGCAATTTTGGAATCATTAAATTCGTCTTTCAGCTTGTTCAATTCATCCTGTTTGATTCTCATTTTCCTTTCAACCTCAAAAAAATTCCTTCTTTTCTCCCGGTCCAACTGAATTTCTTTTTCAATTTTTTCCTCTATTTCTTTTATTTCCGCTTCGACTCTTTTTATTTCCTCTCTGATTTTAACTGATCTTTCTTTAAGTTCGATCAATGCCTTTGATTCTTCTGGTTCTGTTTTTTCCGTTTTTATTTCCCGTTGGTTGTCTATCTTTTCTTCTTTTTTTCCTTTTTCTATATCTGCTTTCAGGTCGTGAAGCCTTTGGCTTATGACTCGGGCAAATTCTTTAATATCCTGCAGATCTTCCAATTTTTCGGCCGAATTTATCCTTCGTATCAGTTCTTCCTGCTGACGTTTTATTTCTTCGATATTATCGCGAACATAAGAAAGATCCACCGGAATACTGCGTATTTTTATCTCTTCTATGATTTCCCGATTTTTTTCTTTTTCTTTTTCAATTTCTATTCTTCCCTCGGTAATAATAAGATCTCTCTCCAATTGACTGAGTTTGTTTTTCATTTCTCGCCCGGTTCTGTCCAGCTCGGAAAGTTTTAACCCTCCTTTTTCTTCCTTTTCTTCCCTGCTTATTTCATCCGCCAGTTTGTCCACTTCTCGTTGCACATTCATCATCAAACGGCCCATTTCTTCTTTCTCTTCATTCAATTTTCCCCTTTCATTTTGAAAACTGTTCCAAAGATAAGTGAATAGCTGGGTTTGTTTTTCCTTTAATTTTTTGGAAACTTCCGCGCCTTTGGCCGCTTTCTCCGATTGTCTTTTGAGCATTCTAAGATGTGGCTGAATTTCCTCGACCAGCCCTTTGACACGAGTAAGATTTTCCCGAGTCGAATCTAATTTTCTGATAGATCTGTCCTTTTTGATTTGATATTGCTTGACTCCGGCTGCATCTTCAATGAGCAGTCTCCTTTCCAACGGCGTGGAATTCAAAATAGCATCTGCCATTCCCTGGTTGATGATGGCATAGCTTTCCTTCCCCACTCCCGCTTTTGCCAATAAATCGACAATGTCCTGGAGACGCACCCGGGAACCGTTGATGGAATATTCCCCTTCTCCCGAACGATGAACTTTTCGGGTAATAGCCACTTCGGAAAAATCCAACGGAATTTTTTTGTCGCTGTTATCAAGATAAAGAGTCACTCTGGCGCTTCCCAGACGGGCCTTCTTTCCACTGCCGGCAAAAATGACATCTTCCGATTTTTTGCCTCTGAGATTTTTCATCGACTGTTCGCCCATTACCCAGCGCATGGCATCCGCCACATTGGATTTTCCGCTGCCATTAGGTCCGACAATCGCTGTAATGCCATGGGTTTTATGGTTTTTTTGGTCAATTAAAAAATCCAAAGTGGTTTTGGTAGCAAAAGATTTGAATCCGTTAATTTCCAGTTTTTTTAAAAACATTATTCGCGCAAAATAAAATAACTAACATAAAACAAAATGTATGTTTTATGCTCCGTAACTTTATGATTATTATACTATATTTTTGGAAAAAAATAAATCCCATTTAATGGGATTTATCTGCTCTATTTTCTATATTATACGCTTTATCTTTTACCAGCCCCTGACTTCCAGTCCTTTTTCCGCCGCTTTTCTTTGCGCTTCCTGCTTGGACTGCCCTTCTCCTTGCGCCACCATTTCTTCTCCTAAAAAGACTCCTACAATAAATTTCTTGTCGTGATCCGGACCGGATTCTTCCAATACTCTATAACCGGGAGTAATGCCCTCCTTGTCTTGCGCCTCTTCCTGGAAACGGCTTTTTGGATCAAGATAAGTTTTGTTTTCGATAATTTCCGATAAATTAACTATGATATATTTATGAATAAATTCCCCGGCCTTTTCATATCCCTTTTCTTTTTGATCCAAATAAATGGCGCCGATGATCGCCTCCATAGCGTTAGCCAGAAGATATTGCCTGGCACGTCCCGTATCCTTTGATTCCCCACGACTCATAAGAAGATGGTCTTCTACTCCCAGTTTTTTAGAAATTTTTGCCAACATTTCTCCGTTGACCAATGCCGCCCGCCAATTAGTCAGTTCGCCCTCCGGATTCTTGTAATTTTTATATAAATATTCCGTTACCACCAATTCCAAAACAGCGTCCCCTAAAAATTCCAGACGCTCATTATGATCCAGTTTATAACTCCGATGCTCATTAAGATAGGACCGATGCGTCAGAGCTTGTTTGAGAATATCGGGATTATTAAACTTTACTCCTATTTTTTTAGTAAGTTCTTCTAACACAAATTGACAATTATAAAATTAATTATTTTTTTTCTTATCTTTGGCTTCTTTTTTCTCAATTTTTTTCTCATTATCTTTCCTCTTGGAAGTATCGTCCTTCATTGGTTCTCCCAACTCTCGATAAATTGTTCCCAGGACTCCATTCACGAACCGTCCGGAACTTTCTCCCCCGAAAGATTTAGCCAATTCTATCGCTTCATTTATGGCTACTTTTGGAGGCACTTCTTCATAGTTGCCGAAAAGAAGCTCATAAATTCCCAGACGCAAAATATTTCGGTCAACAATAGTCACCTGATCCAGCGGCCATTCCGGGGCGCATTTTTCAATCAGCGGATCAATTTTTTCCTGGTTGGCAATGGTATTTTCGACTAAGCTTTCCACAAAAGAAGTATCTTCAAGCCCGGGCCCAAACTCCTGAATATTTTTTTTTATTATATCCTCAATTTTTGATTTATCGCGTCCTTTAAAATCCCATTCATAGAGGGATTGCATAGCAATTGAACGTGAGAGATGACGATTTGCCATAATATTATAAATCTCCAATTAACACTAATAAATTCCCTAATTATCCCTAATTTCCTTTTAATATTCTTTTATAAATTAAACCGTTTTTTCCAAAGCAGGCCAATATTCCCAAATCTAAATTCTTAGCTTTTAAATACCCCAAGACTTGTTTTATATCTTTAGGATAAAATTTCGATGCACATTTCAACTCCAAAACAATTTTATTTTCTACTATAAAATCAAAATAATATGCCCCTAATTTATCTCCTTTATAGTATAAAGTTACCGGAGCTTGCTCTGTAAACTTAATATCATTTTCTAAAAACTCTTTCTTTACAGCTCTCTGATAATGCTTTTCCTGATATCCGCTGCCAATAGCATTATAAACCCCAAACAATATACCCACTATTTTATAACTTAGATCTGGGTAAATTAATTTTGGCATTATATCATTTTTGAGATTATTTGGGAAAAATTCGCGTCAATTGGCGACTTAAATCCTTATTTCTTTGCCTTCTTATTCACTTTCTTCATAGTGTTCACCACTTCCTTTTTCTTGTAATATCCGCATTTGGGACAAGTGGTGTGGGAAACTATTTTTGCTCCGCAATTGGAACAAGCAGAAAGTTTTTTAGTTTTAAGCTTTAGAAACACTCTCGCCCTGTCTCTTCTGGCTTTGGTGTGTCTTTGTCTTGCTACTGGCATATTTTTTATTTATCTACTGATTAATTATAACACAAAGTAGATTATCATTAAACAGATGATTTGGCAAGAAAAGTCAATAAATTAAAAATAAATCGGATAATTTTATGTGTCATTTTGCATTAAAATTCATATTCGACGTTTCCCGCCTCATCCGTCCTTTTGATGGTCACATTATATAACTTTATTCTTTCCAAAGTTTCAGCCGCCGGATGCCCAAAGCGATTATTCTTACCGACTGATATTACGACTTCTTTCGGCTTCACAGCCTCCAAAAATTCCTTGCTGGTTGAATATTTTGATCCATGATGCCCCACTTTTAAAAATCGGGACTCCAGATTGACTTTTTTATCAGTTAAGTTCTTTTCGCCTTCCATTGTTAAATCTCCGACAAGCAAAAAAGAGTTTTCACCCACAGTGAGACGCGAAACGATGCTGGAAATATTAGTATCTTTTGGATGATTTTTTTCCTGGCTGCCATCGGGAGACAAAATATTCAAATTAATATTTTCGCTTATTTTTATTTCCATATCCGCTTTTCCTTCTGAATAATTGATACTCTTTCTCTCTCTTGCTTCCCTATACTTTTTATAAACCTGGGTTTCCGTTTCCACTCCGTTATCAATCAGCTGGCCGATTTGATAATTATTCATTACATCAATAAGCCCGTCGATGTGGTCCTCGTCCGGATGGGTAGCAATTACCAATTCGATGTTCCTATCCCAAAAAGGAATTTCCTCGCCCAGTTTTTCCAGAATTTTTTGCCCGTCCGGCCCGCCATCGATAAGAATCTGTTTACTGCCCTGTTCAATGAGAATCGCATCGCCCTGTCCGACATCAAAAAAGACCACTTTTATTTCCCGACTTCTCTCATAATAAATAATTCCGGCTAAAATTACCGCCAGTAAAGTCAAGAAAAGAAGGATGGAATATAGAGCTTTTCTGTTGGGCATAGCTTATTTATGTCATTGCGAGGAAGTCTTCGACCGAAGCAATCTCTTTCTAATTTTAATTATCTTTATCTAAGGATGACGATTCTTTTTTTATTTTTTTCTTGAACAAAAAAATTCCTCCTAATAAAATTATATACCACAAAACCACTACCCACCATGGAAAAGATTCTATCTTGAGAGAAGCATATTTTAGACTAGCCATATATCTTATCAGCTCCGTTTCATATTTTAACGGCAAGAATGCCAACCAGAAGAAAACCTGCCCGAAAGGCGGAAAAACAAAAGAAAAAGCTACTGCCAAAAAACCAAGAAGCATAGTAAGAGGAATTATCGGCAAAACTAGAATATTAGCCAGCGGCGAAACCAGGGATAATTTTTCAAAATTAATAAATATAACCGGCAAAACAAAAATTTGGGCGGAAATTGTCAGCATCAGGATTTCCGTTATTCCAAATGCTTTATATTTTTTGACCAGATAGTTCTGAAACAGCGGATAGATATAGATTATGCCAAGAGTCGCCAAAAACGAAAGTTGAAAACCGATATCCCAACGCAAAAGAAGCGGGTTTATGAAAAGCATAACGACAGCCGAAGCTAAAATGGCATTTTGGGAATTGGCCAGCCGGCCGTTTTTTATTCCCCACAAAAGAAGTCCGCCCATAATTCCGGCCCGCACCGCCGATGAGGGAAAGCCAATCATAAAAATGAAGAGAAAAATTCCTAAAATTGCCAGCCAAAACGCTTGACGCCGCCAAAGTCCCAAAAAAATTCCCAGCGCCATAAGATATTCGGCAATAATGGTGACATTATAACCGGAAACAGCCACAATATGAGTCATGCCAGTAATGGAAAAAGCTTCCTGATAATTTTTGCTCATCTGGTCATCTCCGCCCAAAAGAAGACCGGATAGAAGCCCCGACTGAGGAGCAGGAAGAAAAGCAGCTATTTTAGAATCAACTTTATTTCTTAAATTAAGAACAAAGACATAAATTTTATTTCCCCCGTTTGCCTTTCCTTCAGCCGGCGGACTTTCTATTTTTGGACTTTTGCATTCCCAAAAAATACCATCTTTGGCCAGATACATCCGGTAATCAAAATTGCTTTCTTTGTTGTTTTTGGGAATTTCCAGCCGGCAATTTATTTTTAAAATATCCCCGTACCGGTATTCCGGAAATATTCCGGTTCTCGCGATGAATTTCCCGCCCTTGGACACTGGATGTCCAAGTAAGGGTGTAATTTTTAAATTTTGGTATCCATTTTTTAATTCCGGTTCTCTGATTACCATAACCTCCCCGGAAAAATCCTTACCTTGAGCGTTTTTTAGACTATCAAGATTTTTCTCCGTCAAATGTATTCCAAAAATGAAAAATAAAATAAAAAATCCGGCAATAAGCGCCGGTCTGTTTTTGTAAAAAATGACAATGACAACCAGAGAAATTATGAGAGGAAAAAACAAAAGAAAACTATCGAAATTGCGCGGATACCAAAAAGAGGCGCCAAAAACGCCTCCGATGAAAGCTAAGGATAAAATGAAGAATATTTTAGATTTAGTCACTTGCGTTGTCATTCCCGCGAAAGCGGGAATCTAGTGAAGCAACTTAAATTAATAACGGGTTCTGGGTTAAGTCAGGGAAATATTATAAAATTATATCAACTATTTTAGTCTTGGCGCTTTTTCCGCCCACAATTTCCACGTTCGATTTGGAAACATTAAAATAACCTGCCAGAATTTCAATGAGGGCCTTGTTGGCCTTTCCCTCCACCGGCGGCGCCGTTAATTTCACCCTGTATTCCCCTTCGGAAATTTTTATTATTTCATTTCGGGAAGACCGGGGAATGACTTTCACATAAATTCGCATAGAAAAATAATTTCCTATTTTTAAAATTAAATCACCCTCTTATTCCTGATTTTTCAAAATTTTTTTCAATTTTTTTAAGTATTTTTTCCAAATCCAGCTTTTTACCCTTGGTTTTTTTCTTGATATTCGGATCGAGCGTCTTTTTTTCCCGATATCTTTGAAGCCAATAAGATTGCGCGCCCTTTATCCACTTGGCAATGGCCAAAAAATCTTTTTCTTCGTGGATTCCCGGCACTGCCGTTGTCCGAAACTCATATGGAATGCGGCTGTTCATAATGAGATTGACGCTCAATTCAATTCTCTTTATATCAAATTTAACCCCTGAGGCTTTATCGTATTTTTTAATCTGATTTTTGATATCCATAGCGATAAAATCCACCAATTTTTCGCTTATCACTTTTCTTAAGACGTCCGGCCGAGTGCCGTTAGTGTCCAGCTTCACAGCGTATCCCAATTTTTTAATTTTTTTGATGAAATTGATGATGTCCGGCTGGACAGTCGGCTCTCCGCCTGTGATGCATATTCCGTCCAATTTTCCTTTTCTTGTTTTAAGAAAATCCAAAAATTCTTTTTCCGTATTTTTTATGCCGGATATATTATACATACCGCCCCCCACTAATTCCGGATTATGGCAAAATGGACAGCGAAAACTGCAGCCCACAGTAAAAACCGTAGCGGCAATTTTTCCCGGATAATCGATAAGCGTCAGTTTTTGAAAACCGGCAATGTTCATTATTTAGTATAAATCGGGGCGATTCCAAATAAATGAAATCACCCCGCTATCTTCTAATATTTTTTATATCTCAACAATAAGATTTATTTAGGGAATATTCCTTTCTGTCTTTGAATTCCTCGCTCTTTCCGGCATTCCACTGAGCGACTGGACGGATATAACCGACGATTCGGGAATAGACTTCCGTTTTTTGGAAATTACGCAGAACCGGATCAATTTTATGGCAACTTTTGCATTTTATGAACAATCCGCTTGCTGTTTCGTAAGACATAAATTCTTCATTTTTTTGAAGTGTTTTTCCGCAATCATGGCAAATATATTTTTCCATATTTTTGTTTTTATTTATATAATTAATTTTTATTTTTTGCTCTTTTGCACCACAAATTCTTTTCTGTCCTTGAATTCCTGGCTCTTTCCGGCGTTCCACTGAGCGACTGGACGGATATAGCCGACGATTCGGGAATAGACTTCGCATTTCTGCTCAATCACGCATTTGGGACAAGTTTCGTGTTCCCCTTCGATGTAACCGTGAGCCGGGCAAATGCTAAAAGTCGGCGAAAGAGTAAAGTATGGAAGGGTAAAATTTTCAGCTATTTTCTTTACCAGTCTTTTGGTGGTGTCGATGTCATATATTCTCTCTCCCAAAAATCCGTGAAGTACCGTTCCGCCGGTATATTTGGTCTGTAATTTGTCTTGGAGTTCCAGCGCTTCAAAAAGATCGTCCGTATACCCGACAGGAAGCTGGGAAGAGTTGGTATAATACGGCTGGGCACCTTTTTCCACCGCCCCATTGTTGGCAAAAATCATCTTGGGAAATCTTTTTTTGTCCTTAATGGCCAGCCTATAGCTTGTTCCTTCGGCCGGAGTGGCTTCCAAATTATAAAGGTTGCCGGTTTCCTTTTGATATTTTATCATCCTATCTCTCATATGTTCCAAAATTTCTTCCGCCAGCGCTATTCCTTTTTTGGTCGAAGTTCCTTCGCCTATAAAATTAACCAGCGCTTCATTCATGCCAACCAAACCAATGGTGGAAAAATGATTTCCCCAATAAGATCCTCTTCTTTTGAAAATATTGTCCAGATAAAATTTGGAATATGGATAAAGCCCTTTGACAGTATAATTTTCAATTATTTTTCTTTTAATCTCCAGACTTATTTGCGCTAAGTCCATAAGAGCATCCAAACGCTTGAAAAAGTCTGCTTTGTTTTTCGCCAAATAACCAATCCGGGGCATATTGATGGTAACCACTCCGACAGATCCGGTTAGCGGGGCTGCGCCAAAAAGCCCGCCCATTCTTTTGTGAAGCTCCCT